>NZ_JADEUF010000020.1 GCF_015163655.1 Xenorhabdus griffiniae
AGATAGAAATATTGGCATTTATAATTCAATTCCAGACTATTCAAACACCAAAAAAGAAAACTTCATTAATATGTAAATATTATTAAGCAATAAGTCAGATAAGTATTAGAATTTAAAATAAAAATAATGATATATTCTTTAACAAAAATCGCATTTTATTTTATTTAATATTTATTCAACATTTAGATAAATATCTGTAACAATTTTCCTTTTTTATATAAATCTTGCAATTGCGAGAGTGATCACGGTACATTTCACTGAAAATAACTATATTTCCCCTACCAAAAGTCAGGGGTTAAGTTTTTTTAGATTTAGACAAAGCTGATGAGTTGAAGATCCTTTGTTTTAAATGAACATATTTCAGGCAACTTATTATTCATATAAAAATCCAACTCGTGCATTTAATTAATGTACGGGTTTAGTAGTTTTTAAATTTTACTTTACCGCGTTATTTCGGAGATACTTATGGACACATCTCAAGCAGGTTCGATAGCATCCTCTGCTTCCAGCAAAAGCAATCACACTACCTGGCGTAAATCAGACACAGTATGGATGCTGGGATTATATGGCACAGCGATCGGTGCCGGTGTTTTATTTCTTCCCATCAATGCCGGTATTGGTGGTTTAATTCCACTCATTATCATGGCAATTCTTGCTCTTCCCATGACATTTTTTGCGCATCGTGGAATGTGCCGTTTTGTTTTATCTGGTAAAAGCAGTGGTGATGATATCACCGGCGTGGTAGAAGAACATTTTGGTAAAGTTGCAGGCTTTCTGATCACCGTCCTCTATTTTTTTGCTATTTATCCTATTCTGCTCGTATACAGTGTTGCACTAACCAATACGGTAGAGAGCTTTCTTGTGCATCAGCTACAGATAGATGCTCCGCCACGTGCATTGCTGGCACTAGTATTGCTCCTGGGGGTGATGAGCATCATCCGTTTCGGCGAGAAAGCCATCGTTAAGGCCATGAGTGTCTTAGTATTCCCATTCGTCACCGTTTTGATGCTATTAGCCTTGTACTTAATTCCTCACTGGAACACTACCATTTTTGATAACCTGTTGCAGGACAGTACCCTGTCTGCGACAAGCAATAATGGTCTGCTATTTACTCTGTGGCTGGCAATCCCTGTTATGGTTTTCTCTTTTAACCATTCCCCAATCATCTCAGCATTCGCAGTGGCAAAACGTGAAGAATATGGTGAGCACGCAGAGAAAAAATGTTCCCGCATTCTGGCCTATGCCCATATCATGATGGTGCTGACAGTCATGTTCTTTGTTTTCAGTTGCGTACTGAGCTTGTCACCAGAAAATCTGGCAGAAGCAAAAGCACAGAACATCACTATTCTGTCCTACCTGGCTAACCACTTCCGTGTACCAACTATTGAGTATATTGCGCCATTTATCGCTTTTATTGCTATAACCAAGTCTTTCCTTGGCCACTATCTGGGCGCTCGTGAAGGCTTTAACGGTATTGTGAACAAAGCAATGATGAACACGCGTGGTAAGACTGTTCAGCATAAAACGCTGAATCGAATCACTAGCCTCTTTATGCTCGTGAGTGCCTGGCTCGTCGCGACACTTAATCCAAGTATCCTGAACATTATTGAATCACTGGGTGGGCCAGTTATTGCGATGATCCTGTTTATCATGCCAATGTACGCAATCAAAAAAGTTCCAGCTATGCGCAAATATGCAGGTAAACCAAGCAATATTTTTGTTATTGTGACCGGTTCAATTGCTATCTCAGCGGCGATTTACTCCGTCATGTAATCAAAATCCATGCGCTGCTTTTTTCAACAGCAGCACCTAAAAAAATGCCAGTCATCAAAAGAAAGATCGACTGGCATTTTTTCATTTATACGCATTAAACTTCAAGTTGCAATTTACAACACGCTATGAAACCTGATCTCTCCCCGCAAAGCGGGGAGAGATCACACGCATCTTGAAGTGAGATTGGTATAGATATTAATCGGCACAGGTTAACCAAAGATTGAGTTAAACCAGCCACTAACTGTTTTTACAACGAAATCCCACATACGTCCGAAGAAGCCACTTTCTGCCACGGCTTCTTTAACGACCAGAGGGCGCTGGTCAATAATTTTATCATTCAGCAGGAAATTCACCGTACCCACTACTTGGTTCTGTGCTAATGGCGCCTCAAGAGAAGCATTATCCAGAGTAAAGCTCGCTTTCAAATTCCCTACTTGTCCACGAGGAACTACCACGGAAGCATCTTTTTCCACGCCCAATGCGACTTCTGGACGAGTTCCATACCAGACTTTCTCCGTCACCAAGGTATCACTGGCCTTCAACGGTGTCGCCGATTCATAAAAACGAAATCCCCATGACAAAAGTTTTTCACTGTCAGAAAAACGTACGCGATCACTCGGCGCACCCAATACCACCGAAATCAAACGCATTGGTCCTTCAGTTGCCGACGCAACAAGATTATAGCCAGCGCCACTGGTGTGTCCGGTTTTGATACCATCCACATTCATGTTTTTATTCCACAACAGACGATTGCGATTAGGCTGGCGGATATTGTTAAAAGTGAACACTTTTTCTTTATTCAGGGCGTATTCTTCCGGCACATCACGGATCATGGCCTGACTTAAAAGTGCCATATCATAGGCTGTACTATACTGCCCTGCTGCATCCAGGCCATGCACTGTTTTGAAATGGGTGTTCGTCAACTTTAGTGTTTCTGAGTATTTATTCATCAAATCAACGAAAGCATCCTGACTGCCTGCAACATAATCTGCAAGTGCAATACTGGCGTCATTGCCGGATTGGATAACAACACCGCGGTTCAGATCAATCACCTTAACCCTGTCACCCGGTTTCAGAAACATAAGCGATGAACCCTTAAGTATTGGATTCCCTGTAGCCCAGGCATCTTTACCAACCGTTACCTTATCTTCCGTGGTAATTTTTCCTGACTTGAGCGCCTGCCCGACAACATAACTGGTCATTATCTTCGTCAAGCTGGCAGGATCTAACCGCTCATCCGCATTATTTGAGGCCAGAATTTTTCCACTGGCATAATCTATCAACACATAGGCTTTTGCATCAATTTCGGGCGCTGCGGGTTGTTCCATTGCATATACACTGATATTCGCCAACCAAAAAACACCCAAGCCAAAAGTAAAAAATTTCATTATCGATATCTGCTGTCTTTTTTTCATCATCGCTCGCCCTTTTTCTCTGCTAAAACTCTATTAATATAGGATGTTATAAATGAAGACTCCAACCCAATAACGTAAAGATTTTTCTGTTATTCAATCAATTTTATTGTCATATTATCAAGTATTAAAAGTGTACTGATCTTAAGGAGAAAATAATGTTGACAATTTGGGGCCGTAAAAATTCATCAAACGTGAAAAAAGTGCTTTGGTGTCTGGAAGAGCTAAATGTGCCATATCAACAAATGGATGTTGGTGGCAAATTTGGCAAACTCAACGATCCTGAATACCTGCGTATGAATCCCAATGCAGTTATTCCTTGTTTGCAAGAAGGCGATTTTATCTTATGGGAATCCAACGCGATTGTTCGCTATATTGCGGCGAAATTCGGCAAAGATACGCTTTACCCCGCCGATCTTCAAGAAAGAGCCAGTGTTGAAAAATGGATGGATTGGGTTGGTTGCAACTTCTTCCCTCCGACTAAACAATTTATGATCAACTTTATCAGAACACCGGCAGATCAACGTGACCCTAAAATCATCAGCCAATTGTTAGCAGAGATTGAAAAATGGCTAAGAATTGTCGATGACACTCTAAGCACTCAGCAATACCTTTCCGGCAACAAATTTAGTATGGCTGATATTGCCCTGGCACCACTGGCTTATTTATGGCTAAACGTAGAAATAGAGCGTCCATCCCTGCCAAACTTAGAACGCTGGTATCAATTGCTGACCGAAAGACCAGCTTTCAGAAAAATTGTTATGATAGAAATAAGCTGAGGTTTTACCTGGTATTTCATTAACTCATTGGCATTCTGCCGGGATCTGGAAACTGATACTCAAACCCTAGTTCCCGACAGATGCGGCTACCATCAACGATTTTCTCTGCCTTACTTTCGATTTCTGCGTTTTCTGACTGTAAAAATTCTGGCGGCGTCAGATCGAGCTGGCGACTGGCTGACTGATAAAACTCGGCTCTTTTTGGGTGTATTGGTGCACACAAATTAAAAAGATGCCCGCCTTGTGGTTGTTGAATAAGAAGCTTAATGGCAGAAATAGCATCGTCTTGATGTACCAAATTGACCGCACTTTCTCCTCCACTGAGTGCCTTCCTTCCAGCGAGAAAACGCCCTGCATGACGCCCATTGCCCACCAGTCCGGCAAGGCGCAAGATATCGACCGATGTATTAGGTAATTGATGCAGCCAGTTTTCCAATTCAACCAGTGCCTTGGCTGACTCGGTTTCAGGGGACACAGCCTCATCTTCATTGAGATAACCCACAGATGAACCATAAACTGAAGTAGAACTGGTGAAAATAATCCGTGGAACTGAATACGAAAGTGCAGTATCAACAACCAGTTGTACTGCTTTTACATATTCCTTCCCGCCACCAGCAACACCACTAACAGGCAATGTCAAAACCAGCACATCAACAGACATCAGCTGATCAAGATCATCTGCATCGCAAACAAGCTGAGGCTCCAAATTTAGTTGGTAACAATCTATTCCACACATACACGCCGCTTCAACACCATCTGGTGTTGTTTTGCTACCAACTACCTGCATTCCCTCGCTTTGTAGTGCTTGTGCCAATGGCATTCCTAACCACCCTAATCCAATAATGGAAACTTTTCTCACCCTACCCTCCCAAAAGCAATGCCATTTTGATTTTTAGGCTATTACATAACCACGGCTAACATTACTCATATATTCGTTTAATAGCAACAAAACACATTTTTATTTAAAAACAATTAGTTATTAAGAAATAAACATCTCCTTTAAAATAAAGTTTGCTTTTTATACACAAGATCGTATAGGTTAAACAACAAGCAACCAATCCTTAGTCACAAACATAACGTTACGTACCGCCATTATTCAGTACAGCATATTTTTGCATAAAACTTTTTTTGTAAGAAAAATAGAGAATTCGCATATATGAACCGTATTCAGTTTAACCATCATCATCACCATCATCCTGACTAGTCTTTCAGGCTGCTGTGTGCTGGAAGACATTTGACCCGTCTTCCGGTGGTGCGAATACGATAAAAACCCTCGGAAGATTTTCCGGGGGTTTTTTGTTTCTGCTTTTTAGGAATTAATGACTAACTGAATCTTGAGATAGGACAAAACATGCTAGATAAAACACGCTTACGTATCGCCATTCAAAAATCAGGCCGTCTGAGTGATGACTCCAGAGCATTGCTGGCGAGTTGCGGCATCAAAATTAACTTACAGCAACAGCGCCTGATCGCATTTGCTGAAAATATGCCTATCGACATTCTACGTGTCCGTGATGATGATATTCCGGGCCTCGTGATGGATGGAGTTGTCGATCTGGGCATTATTGGGGCAAACGTGCTTGAAGAAGAGCTACTGACTCGCCAGGCACAAGGAGAAGATCCTCGCTATCTGATATTACGCCGCCTCGATTTTGGCGATTGCCGGCTTTCCCTGGCAATGCCTTTCGATTGCGATTATGCCAACGTGGAATGCCTGCAAAATGCCCGGATCGCAACCTCTTACCCACACTTATTGAAACGTTATTTAGACCAAAAAGGCATTTTCTTTAAACCTTGTCTTCTCAATGGTTCAGTCGAAGTTGCCCCCCGAGCAGGGCTTGCAGACGCTATCTGTGATTTAGTTTCCACAGGTGCTACGTTGGAAGCCAATGGCTTACGGGAAGTTGAAGTTATTTATCGGTCAAAAGCCTGTTTGATCCAACGTGACGGAGAGATATCAGAAGCCAAACAGCAGCTTATTGACAAACTGATGCTCCGTATCCAAGGCGTCATTCAGGCACGAGAATCCAAATACATCATGCTACATGCCCCCAACGATAAGCTGGAAGAGATTATCTCCCTGCTGCCAGGTGCAGAACGTCCCACGATCTTGCCGCTGGCAGGTGCCCAAAATCGCGTAGCCATGCATATGGTCAGTAGTGAAACCCTGTTCTGGGAAACGATGGAGAAACTCAAGGCATTAGGTGCCAGTTCTATTCTGGTGCTGCCAATTGAAAAAATGATGGAGTAACTTTGATGAACACTAATTTTAAAACCATCATTCGCTGGCAAGCATGTACGCCAGAACAACAAAAAATATTGCTAACCCGTCCGGCTATTGCCGCATCCGACGATATTGCCGATACAGTGAAACAGATTTTGGCAACCGTGAAAACACGAGGCGACCAGGCATTACAAGAGCTTAGCCAACGCTTCGACAAAACCATTGTTGAAACCATCCGAATTTCTGCCAACGAAGTGAATGCAGCCGCCGCTCGTCTGCCCCCAGAAATTAAGCAAGCTATGCAACAGGCTATGAACAATATCCGGCAATTCCACGAAGCACAAAAACCGGCAGAAATTGACGTCGAAACATTGCCCGGAGTTCGCTGCCAACAAGTTACACGCCCAATAGATTCGGTTGGACTCTATATTCCTGGCGGATCTGCTCCCCTGCCCTCAACGGTATTAATGTTAGGTACGCCCGCCAACATTGCAGGTTGCCGTAAAGTTATCTTGTGTTCTCCTCCCCCTATTGCCGATGAAATACTCTATGCTGCGCAACTATGTGGGATCAGCGAAATATTTCAAATCGGTGGTGCTCAGGCGATTGCCGCAATGGCATTCGGAACAGAATCCGTTGCCAAAGTAGACAAAATTTTTGGTCCCGGAAATGCGTGGGTAACAGAGGCCAAACGTCAGGTCAGTCAACAGATTGACGGCGCGGCAATCGATATGCCCGCAGGCCCGTCCGAAGTATTGGTTATCGCTGACAGCGGAGCCAATCCCGTATTTACCGCAGCAGATCTACTTTCACAGGCAGAACACGGCCCCGATTCCCAAGTGATATTGCTAACTCCCGATGAAAATTTAGCTAAAAAAGTTATCCATGAAATTGAAACCCAACTCATAGCCTTGCCACGCCAGCAGATCGCAATTCAAGCCTTGCAAGCCAGCCGGATAATTATTACGCAAGATCTCGACCAGTGCGTCGCAATCAGCAACCAATATGGTCCAGAACACTTGATCATCCAAACTCGTCAGCCTGAACAACTGGTTGAGCAGATTACAAACGCCGGTTCTATTTTTCTTGGCGACTGGTCACCTGAATCCGCCGGAGATTATGCTTCCGGCACCAATCACGTTCTGCCTACCTACGGCTATACTTCAACCTATTCCAGTCTCGGTCTGGCTGATTTCCTGAAAAGAATGACCGTCCAGCGGATCACGCCGCAAGGATTAAAAAAACTCGCCCCCACTATCGAAACACTGGCACAGGCCGAACAGCTTATCGCGCACAAAAATGCCGTTACATTACGTATGGCAGTCTTGAATAATGCAGACTGAGAACCACGGGGTTTGATAGCCATAAAAAATTAAGGAACAATCATGAGTACAGTTTTTGATATCAATTCATTGGCAAGAGAAAACGTTCGCAAATTAGTCCCTTATATGTCTGCCCGCCGTCTGGGTGGTCGTGGTGATATTTGGTTAAATGCGAATGAATATCCCATCGCCCCCGATTTCCAACTCACCGAAAATACACTCAATCGCTATCCTGAATGCCAACCAGCAACCGTCATTCAACGTTATGCCGATTATGCTGGCCTGCAAGCGGAGCAAGTTCTTGTCAGCCGTGGGGCCGATGAATCTATCGAACTGCTGATCCGCGTTTTCTGCGAGCCAGGACGCGATGCGGTCCTGTTTTGCCCGCCAACCTACGGTATGTACAGTGTTAGCGCCGAAACTTTCGGTGTAGAACAGAAAAAAATTCCTGTCAGTGCCGACTGGCAACCAGATATTGCCGCTATCAAAAATAATCTGGATCGCGTCAAGCTAATCTATATCTGTAGCCCCAACAATCCGACAGGTAACCTGATTGATCCTGCGGCATTACGCCAGATCCTTGAATTAGCCCGTAACCGTGCCATCGTTGCTATTGATGAAGCCTATATCGAATTTTACTCACAATATACAACTACCCATGCTACCACCCGTTGGCTACATGACTATCCTCACTTAGTTATTTTGCGAACTCTCTCGAAAGCTTTTGCTTTGGCTGGATTGCGTTGTGGATTTACGCTGGCCTCTGCCGATATCATCGCACTGATGCTAAAAGTGATTGCCCCTTATCCACTGGCGACGCCTGTTGCTGATATCGCGGCACAAGCACTTACGAAAGCAGGTATTGCAACAATGAGAAATCGTGTGGCAGAAATCATCAACAATCGGGCTTATCTCCAGCAAGCCCTCAGCAAACTGGCGTTGGTTGAAAACATATTTCCAAGTGAAACCAACTATATTTTGGTGAAATTTACCGATGCAGAGCTTGTATTTAAGACGCTATGGGAACAAGGGATCATCTTGCGTGACCAGCGTAAACAACCAGGATTAACAAATTGTCTGCGTATTACCGTCGGCAACCGGAATGAATGTGAACAACTGGTTCGTGCCATTAGTGCACTTTCCGACCAACCTCAACAAATCAAGGAAACTGAAAATCCATGAGCCAGAAAATGCTTTTTATTGACCGCGATGGAACATTGATCACCGAGCCACCCAGTGATTATCAAGTTGATCGCCTTGATAAATTGGCTTTTGAAGCTGGTGTTATCCCTGCCTTACTTGCCCTGCAAAAAGCCAATTATAAGTTAGTGATGATCACTAATCAGGATGGGTTAGGTACAGCTAGTTTTCCACAAACGGATTTTGAGCCACCTCATGCCTTGATGATGCAAGTTTTCACTTCACAAGGTATCCATTTTGAAGAGGTGTTGATCTGCCCACACAAACCAGAAGATCACTGTCACTGCCGTAAGCCTAAACTTGGGTTGGTACAAAAATATTTGGCAGACAATGCCATTGATACTGGCAACAGTTACGTCATCGGCGATCGGGAAACCGATCTACAATTAGCCCAAAATATGGGGATCAAGGGTATTCACTACCAACCCGAATCCCTGGGGTGGCCGCTCATTTGTCAACAGCTGACCCGTAAAGATCGCCATGCCCATGTCGAACGAAAAACCAAAGAGACCGCTATCAATATTGAAATTTGGTTGGATCGTGAAGGAGCAAGTCGTATCAATACAGGCGTCGGTTTTTTCGACCATATGCTGGATCAGATCGCAACTCATGGCGGCTTCCGCATGAATATCCAAGTCAAGGGTGATCTCTATATTGACGATCATCATACTGTTGAAGATACCGGCCTCGCACTGGGAGAAGCTTTAAAGCAAGCATTGGGGGATAAACGCGGTATTGCCAGATTTGGTTTTATGCTACCAATGGATGAATGCCTTGCTCGCTGTGCTCTGGATATTTCCGGTCGCCCACATCTTGAATATAAAGCTGAATTTAAACACCAACGGGTTGGCGATTTGAGTACAGAAATGATCGAGCACTTTTTCCGTTCTCTCTCTTACACAATGGGATGCACCTTACACCTGAAAACTAAAGGCAAGAATGATCACCATCGGGCAGAAAGCCTGTTTAAAGTGTTTGGCCGAACTTTACGTCAAGCTATGCGCGTAGAGGGCGATATATTGCCGAGTTCCAAAGGTGTTTTATAGGAAAGGTATAAAGGAAACTATGATGAACGTTGTTATTCTAGATACAGGCTGCGCTAACCTCGCTTCCGTTGCCTATGCCATCCGCCGGTTAGGTTGTGAGCCGACGGTAAGTTTAGATGCGGATATTGTTCAGGCAGCCGATAAACTATTTCTACCGGGAGTGGGTACGGCGACTGCCGCAATGAAACAACTTGAACAACGACAATTAATTCCCTTGATTAATTCTCTTACCCAACCCGTATTAGGTATCTGTCTTGGCATGCAATTGCTGGCCCGTATCAGCGAAGAAGGTGATAACATCCCTCTCTTGCAGCTCATTGACGCACCAGTCAAAAAAATGATGACCGCAGATTTGCCATTGCCACATATGGGCTGGAATCAGGTGAAAGCGCAGACAGATAATCCACTGTTTCGCTCTATCGCAAATAATTCCCGTTTCTATTTTGTTCACAGTTATGCCCTGCCTGTCGGTGAATATACGATTGCTCAAACTGAATATGGCAATACATTTAGTAGCGCCATTGCAAAAGATAATTTCTTTGGGGTGCAATTCCACCCTGAACGTTCAGGGGCAGCAGGCGTACAACTACTAAAAAACTTTTTGGAGATGTAACCGCATGATTATACCTGCATTAGATTTAATCGATGGCAATGTGGTGCGTTTGCATCAAGGAGATTATGACCAACGCCGAGATTATGACAGTTCTCCACTCTCACGCTTACAGCAACATGAACAGGAAGGCGCTAAATTACTGCATTTAGTCGATCTGACCGGTGCCAAAGATCCTGCCAAACGCCAAATTGCACTCTTAAAAGAGCTACTGGCTGGCGTTACTATTCCCGTTCAAGTTGGCGGGGGTATTCGTTCAGAGGAAGATATAACAACCCTGCTTGAAGCAGGTGCAAGTCGGGTTGTTATTGGTTCCACAGCAATTACACAACCTGAATCAGTCAAACAATGGTTGCGAAACTACGGGGCAGAAGCCATTGTGCTGGCACTGGATGTTCGCATCAATGCAGATGGGATAAAACAAATCGCTATTAGTGGTTGGCAAGAAAACAGCAACGCTACCCTTGAGTATGTCATTGAGCAGTATCTCCCTGTCGGACTAAAACATGTTTTATGTACCGACATTTCCCGTGATGGCACATTAAATGGCTCTAATATCGCGCTTTACCAGGAAATCAGTCACAAATATCCACAAATCCAATTTCAGGCTTCCGGCGGCATTGGCAGTCTCACCGATATCTCTTCCCTACCTGCTTCTGGTGTGGCAGGTGTCATTGTCGGGCGCGCACTACTGGAAGGAAAATTTACCCTGACGGAGGCTATCCAATGTTGGCAAAACGCATAATTCCATGCCTGGATGTCCGTGATGGACAAGTCGTCAAAGGCGTACAATTCCGTAACCATGAAATTATTGGTGATATTGTCCCGCTCGCTCAACGCTATGCCCAGGAGGGCGCTGATGAGTTGGTGTTTTACGATATTACCGCCTCTTCCGACGGCCGCATGGTAGATAAAAGCTGGGTGGCAAAAATTGCTGAAGTTATCGATATCCCTTTCTGCGTAGCGGGTGGCATTAAATCCGTCGAAGAGGCGGGACAAATTTTAGCATTCGGTGCAGATAAAATTTCCATTAACTCCCCAGCCTTGGTTGATCCAAGTTTAATTAGCCGCTTGGCTGATCGCTATGGTGTGCAATGTGTTGTCGTGGGTATTGATACATGGTTTGATGAAAATACCAACAATTACCAAGTCTACCAATTTACCGGGGATGAAAAGCGTACAACAGCAACCCGCTGGCAAACATTGGATTGGATCAAAGAAGTGCAACAACGCGGCGCTGGTGAAATCGTCCTGAATATGATGAATCAAGATGGTGTCCGCAATGGTTATGATCTTACCCAACTAAAATTAGTTCGTGATGTTTGTTCTGTACCACTGATTGCTTCTGGAGGAGCTGGAGCACCAGAACATTTCCGCGATGCTTTTCAGCTTGCAAATGTTGATGGTGCTTTGGCTGCCTCCGTTTTCCACAAACAGATCATTAATATCAACGAACTCAAACAATATCTTGCTACACAGGGCATCGAGGTTAGGACATGTTGACAGAACGACAATTAACAACCCAGGAAATAGAGAAACTGGACTGGAAAAAAGTGGATAATCTGATGCCCGTCATTGTCCAACATGCCATCTCTGGAACCGTGTTAATGCTGGGATACATGGATCAGGAAGCGCTAAATGTAACGCTCAACTCTGGCAAAGTGACCTTTTTTTCCCGTACTAAGCAGCGATTATGGACAAAAGGCGAAAGCTCCGGCCATTTTCTGAATTTGGTTGGTATCTATCCCGACTGTGACAACGATACTTTGTTAGCCTTAGTAGAGCCTATTGGTCCCACCTGTCATACAGGCAGTGAAAGCTGTTTTGCGCCTGCACAAACCGAATGGGGTTTTCTCTATGAATTGGAACAATTATTGGCAAGCCGAAAACATGCCTCGCCAGACAGTTCTTATACTGCTCGCTTATATGCCAGTGGCACAAAACGGATCGCCCAGAAAGTTGGCGAAGAAGGCGTCGAAACCGCGTTAGCCGCCACAGTCAATGATCGGGAAGAGCTGACCAACGAAGCCGCAGATTTGCTCTATCATCTGCTGGTTTTACTTCAGGATCAAAAGCTCGACCTCAGTAGAATCATTCGTCAGTTGCGGCAACGGCACTCAGCCAAAGCATAATTTTCGATTGCAGGAATTGAGAGTTTTGAAAAATAGCAGCCACTTCACAATAAATACCTAAACGAAGTGGCTTACTCTCTGGCGCTACATTGCTGCCTTAAAGATAGCAACGATTTCTTCATGTGATGCTTGAATCGGGTTAGTAAATCCACAGGCATCTTTCAACGCATTGGTCGCTAATGTTGGCAGATCTTCCTCTTTTACGTTCAACTCAGCCAAACCAGACGGAATATTCACATCTTTTGCCAATTCACTGATTGCATGAATACAAGCTTCAGCACCTTGCGTATCGTTTAAAGCACTAACTTCAACCCCCATAGCCGCCGCAATCTCTTTCAGGCGTGCAGCAGAAACTTTTGCATTGAATCTCTGTACATGTGGCAATAAAACCGCATTACAGACACCGTGAGGCAAATCATAAAACCCACCTAACTGATGTGCCATGGCGTGGACATATCCCAAAGAGGCATTATTGAACGCCATGCCAGCCAAAAACTGGGCATAAGCCATGTTTTCACGCGCTTCCATGTCATTGCCATCTTCAACAGCACGACGCAAATAATTGCTAATCATTGTCACCGCTTTCAATGCGCAAGCATCAGTAATAGGATTTGCCGCTGTAGAAACATAAGCCTCAATAGCATGAGTCAACGCATCCATCCCCGTTGCGGCAGTCAATCCTTTTGGCATCCCTGCCATCAATGCAGAATCATTGACTGACAAAATAGGCGTTACATTTTTATCTACAATTGCCATTTTGATATGACGTTCAACATCTGTAATGATACAGAAGCGTGTCATTTCAGAAGCTGTCCCTGCGGTAGTATTGATGGCAATCAAAGGTAACTGTGGTTTAGCTGAACGATCGACGCCTTCATAATCACGAATATCCCCGCCATTCGCTGCCACCAATGCAATACCTTTTGCACAGTCATGCGGTGAACCACCCCCCAAAGAGATCACACAATCACAGTTATGCTGGCGCAGAATTGCCAAACCTTCCCCAACATTAATCGTGGTTGGGTTTGGATTGGTTCCATCATAAATTGCACTTTTTATTCCAACATCTGCCAGTAAAGCCTGAACTGTTCCAACAACACCAATCTCGTTTAACACGCGGTCAGTGACAATCAAAGCCTGCCTGTAGCCATAATTTTTTATTAATTCGACGGCTTCGGCCATGCATCCCATACCGATTTTATTCACTGGCGGGATAAAGAAAGTTGATGCTGCCATTTGAAACTCCTTAGGTTTTACTGAAGTATTCCAAACCTGAATGTAAAAAAATGGAATTACAATGTGACACTTATCTATTTTCGTCATTTTGATCAAAATCAATAAATGGCGAAGCAAGCATGAAAGAAATAGGTATCATTTACTTTGAGTTTATGTAGGAGAATATTTTGCTAAAAAACGACATCTTTACACGCCTCACTACCTTATTAGACACTAACAATGCCCACTATCGCGTTATGGAACACGCTACTGGCGGCCGCTCAGAAGAAGTGGCAAAAATACGAGGAACCCACCTAGGGCAAGGCGCTAAGGCCCTGGTTTGCCATGTAAAAGGAAAGGATTACCGACAGTATGTCCTTGCTGTCTTGCCTGCTGACCAACAAGCCGATCTTGCTACTCTTGCCAAACAAGTTGGCGGAAGCCGGGCATCTCTGGCAAGCCCAAAAGAAGTTTCTGAATTGACTCGTTGTGTTTTTGGTGCCATCCCCCCATTTAGTTTTCACCCAGACCTGAAATTGGTTGCCGATCCACTTTTATTCGAACGCTATGAGGAATTGGCATTTAATGCAGCTAGTCTGGAACGTTCGATTATTTTGAATACAAAAGATTACCTTCGCATCGCTATGCCGGAGTTAGTTGCTTTTCGGAAAATACCCAATAAATAAAAGACAATTTAAAGTTTGCTATAATTTAACCAGGTAAAATGGGTGATTATTATATGAATAATATTTTTTTTCTGGTAATACTCAGCCTGACTATCTTCTTCATCACCATATATCTTTATCTTCACGATGCGGAGATAGCACACTGGTTAGAGAGATTTGCCCAACGATTGCTTGCATGGCAGCCTCTAGATTGATACTTTAATTTTATTTCACGTCATTTCATAAAAAAGGTGCTGAAAACTCAGCACCTTACTTTTTAAGAAAATGTTATTTCTTATATACGCATTAAACTTCAAGTTGCCATTTTCAACACGATATGAAACTTGATGTCTTCCCCGCTTCGCGGAGAGACATCACACGCATCTTGAAGTTAGATTGGTATAAAGATATTTAATGATTAGTCCAACCATTCAGTGTGGAAAACACCTTCTTTATCAGTACGCTTGTAAGTGTGCGCACCAAAGTAATCGCGCTGTGCCTGAATCAGGTTAGCCGGCAATACAGCCGAACGATAGCTATCGTAATAAGAGATTGCCGCCGAGAATGTTGGCGTTGGGATACCATTCTGCACACCGTAAGAAACAACATCACGCAGAGCTTGCTGATATTCATCTGCGATTTGTTTGAAATAAGGTGCTAAAAGCAGGTTCGCAATAGCTGGGCTTTCATTGTATGCATCGGTGATTTTTTGCAGGAATTGCGCGCGAATAATACAACCCGCACGGAAGATCTTGGCAATTTCGCCATAGTTCAGATCCCAGTTGTACTCATCCGATGCCGCTTTCAACTGCTGGAAACCTTGCGCGTAAGACACAATCTTACCCAAATACAAGGCACGGCGGACTTTCTCGATAAATTCAGCCTTATCTCCGTTGAACAACTGAACGTCCGGGCCTGACAGAACCTTAGATGCGGCTACGCGCTGATCTTTCAGAGAAGAGATATAGCGTGCAAAGACAGATTCCGTAATAAGTGTTACTGGAACACCCAGATCCAGCGAGCTTTGGCTGGTCCATTTACCGGTACCTTTGTTAGCGGCTTCATCCAGGATCACGTCAACCAGGTATTTTCCCTCTTCATCTTGCTTACGGAAAATATCAGCAGTAATTTCGATCAAATAGCTGCTTAATTCACCCTGGTTCCAGTCACTGAATACTTCAGCCAACGCCTGATTGCTTAGGTTCAATGCGCTTTTCAACAGAGAATAGGCTTCTGCAATCAGCTGCATATCACCATATTCAATGCCATTGTGAACCATCTTCACATAATGACCTGCACCATCTGCCCCGATATAAGTCACGCAAGGTTCGCCATCAACCTGAGCTGCGATCTCTTTCAAAATTGGGGCTACCAACTCATAAGCTTCTTTCTGACCACCCGGCATAATTGAAGGACCTTTCAACGCTCCCTCTTCGCCACCAGAAACCCCCGTCCCGATAAAATTAATGCCCTGTGCAGACAACTCATGATTACGGCGAATAGTATCCTGAAAATAGGTGTTGCCACCATCGATCAGAATGTCACCCTTATCCAAATGTGGCATCAGCGATGCAATGGTTTTATCCGTAGCTTCACCAGCCTTAACCATCAACAGAATACGACGTGGCTTTTCCAGCGAATCGACAAACTCTTCAATGGAATAACTTGGAACTAATTTTTTCCCTGGATTTTCAGCAATAACTTCATCTGTTTTATCGCTGGAGCGGTTAAAAATAGATACAGAGTAACCACGGCTTTCAATATTCAACGCCAGGTTGCGCCCCATTACCGCCATACCGACAACACCGATCTGTTGTTTGGACATGAATAACTCCCGTCTAATAATGACTGCCGCCCGCCCAAGATGCTATACGTGATACCGAGTGTGTACATACCGTATGCAACAAAACAGAGCGGGCAATTTGTTAATGAAGTCACATGTTAACTCAGGAATGGTCATCGGTGATAGTTATTGATGCAACCGATATCGTCGTGACGTTTTTTTGCTGAAAAAATTTCCAACTGAGATAAATCGCCTATTGATATTTCGCATTTCAATACGCATTATTGAATAGTCGGCAAATGCCGTCCCACTAACAAGGTAAAACAAATTATATGGAATGGATCGCTGATCCGACGATATGGGCAGGTCTGGCCACACTTATCGTTTTAGAAATTGTTCTCGGAATAGACAACTTAATATTCATTGCCATTCTGGCAGATAAATTACCTGAAAAAGAGAGAGATAAAGCTCGCCTGACGGGGCTTTCCTGTGCCCTTGTCATGAGGATATTGCTGCTATTTAGCCTATCCTGGCTCATTTCCCTGACTAATCCACTGGTTACTTTATGGGAGCACCGTTTCAGTGCCCGTGATTTAATTATGTTGATAGGGGGGATCTTCTTGCTGTTCAAAGCGACCATGGAATTGAATGAACGGTTGGAAGGAAAAATGTTACATACTCATCAACAACGCAAAGGGGCCAGCTTCTGGGCGGTTGTTGTGCAAATTATCGTCTTAGATGCGGTATTCTCTCTGGATTCTGTTATCACCGCCGTAGGAATGGTCAACCATATTGGTATCATGATTGCTGCTGTCACCATTGCCATGATCCTGATGATATGGGCCAGCAAACCGCTGACAAAATTTGTCAATGCGCATCCCACAATCGTGATCCTGTGTCTGAGCTTCTTGCTCATGATCGGCTTTAGCCTGGTTGCAGAAGGCTTTGGTTATCACATTCCGAAAGGCTATCTCTATGCGGCCATCGGCTTTTCCATCATGATTGAAGCACTAAACCAGTTCGCTCAGTTCAATCGCCGCAAATTCTTGAGCGCTTCTCGCTCCCTGCGCGAAAGAACCGCAGAAGCGGTTCTTCACATTTTAAATGGCAAACGTGAAAACGCTGCGCTGGATAACCATACTTCTGACCTGATTGCCGATCATGAAGATAGCAAAGAAATCTTTGAGCCTCAGGAACGCCAGATGATTGCCCGCGTTCTTAGCATGGCACAACGTACCGTCAGCAGCATCATGACGTCACGCCATGATGTGGTTTATCTTGATGTCCATTCCCCTACGGAAAAATTGACTAAGTTATTGGAACAAAAGCCACATACACGAATTGTAGTCACAGATGAACAAAGTGGTGACGAACCGCTTGGCGTTGTACATGTAATTGATATCCTTAATCAACAACTGATGCATAATACTTTCGATTTAAGGAAGTTAGTCCAGCAGCCGTTGATTTTCCCAGAATCGCTTTCCTTATTACAGGCGTTGGAACAATTCCGTAAGGCGCAAACGCATTTTGCCTTTGTTGTCGATGAGTTTGGCTCTGTCGAAGGAGTGGTTACAGTCACTGATGTGATGGAAACCATTACAGGTAATCTTCCTGTAGGTAGCGGAGAGATCGATGCTCGCCATGATATTCAAGTCGTGGAAGAGGGATATTGGATCGCCAATGGATTTATGCCACTGGAAGATTTAGTGCTTTATGTGCCGCTGCCATTGGATGAAAAACGGGAATACCAGACACTAGCAGGCCTGTTGATGGAACATCTGCAACACATTCCACAACAAGGCGAACAATTGAAGATTAGTGACTATCTGTTTGAAGCGATGGAAATCACCAGTCACCGCATCAATAAAGTGAAAATTACCCCGCTGACTATGGAAGAAACGGCAGAAATATAACCCACGATATCACCCACTGAGAAAAAACCGGCATAAGTCCGGTTTTTTTTATTCCTATAAGTTTTATCAGTTTCATTTAATTTTTAAAGTATTTGTTCATGATTACCCTAAGTACAATAAACCCGTCCAATGGTCGTTAGCGGAGATGTCGCACCGCCTTCATCAGGTTCAAGAGTCTTATGCAATGTCTCTTGTGGCTGAGTTAGCAATACTTCTATTTATTGTTGATAAAGTGAGGGTTTATATGAGTACAAAATATTTTGCATTATTAACACAGGCTGGCGCAGAAAAACTGGAAAGAGCAGCCTCATCAGGTGTCAAACTTGAAATTACCCATATGGCTGTAGGTGACGGTGGTGGCAGTTCACCCACACCCAATATCAACCAATCAGGATTGATTAATGAAAAACACCGCGCTGAACTTGATGCCTTAATCGTCAACCCCCAAACACCTGGCCAATTTATTGCCGAACAAATACTTCCTGAGGGTGAAGGTAATTGGTGGGTTCGTGAAATTGGCCTATTTGATAAAGACGGTACATTGATTGCGGTCGGAAATTGTGCCGAACTCTACAAACCAGAATCCCAGGAACAAGCTATCCGTATGGCGCTGACGGTTAGCAACAATCGCCTGACAGGGTGGATAAAAGAACTGCTTTCCGGTTTTGCCTCTCGCAATTATGTGAGAGAAAAAATTAAAGAACACGCTGAAAGCCGTAATCACCCAAGCGCCACCTTAGGAAAAAAAGGATTTGTTGCGTTAAGTAATGAAGTCGGCAGTGACAGCGAAGTTCATGCTGCAACGCCCAAAGCAGTCAAAAGAGCGTATGAATTAGCCAATCAAGCCAATGAATCGGTTAATTTGGTACTCTCGACAAATAAATATGTACCATCAACACGTAAAGTTAACGGTAAAGAACTGTCCAAAGATATTGAACTGACAACAACAGATATCGGCGCTTATGACAAAATTCAAACAGACACTCTTGTTGATGAAGCCAAGCAATCAGCCAAGAAAGCTTGTGAGCTGGCAAACACTAAGGTTCCATTATCCCGTAAAATAAACGGAAAAGAGTTGTTAACCGATGTCGAAATTACCGCACATGATGTGAATGCCTACACCAGACAGGAAGTCAATGGGCTTATCGCAAACGTTGAGAAATCGGCTAACACAGCTAATGAGAATGCCAACGACGCCCTGAAACAGTTGGACAAAAAAGTCCCAACAGATCGCAAGATCAACAACAAAGAGTTAATAACAGATATACAGTTAACCGCAAATGATGTTGACACTTACGATAAAAAAGAAATTGATGATCGAATCAACACAGTTCAGAAAATAGCTGACACGGCTAATAGCAACGCCAATACCGCGACTCAAGAACTTGGCAAAAAAATCCCGGAATCCCGCAAGATCAATGGCAAAGAGTTAACAACAGATATTGAATTAAGTGCGGCGGATGTCGGTACTTATAATAAAGTAGAAATCGACGATCGTATTAGTAATGTTGAAAAGCTAACGGAAACGGCCAATAACAACGCCAATACCGCTATTCAAGAACTTGGCAAAAAAGTCCCGGAATCCCGCAAAATCAATGGCAAAGAGCTATTATCTGACATTGAATTACGCGCAGTTGATGTTGGTGCCTATGGTAAAGAAGAAACTGATGCCATCATCAAAGATGTCAAAGTACAGATCGACAATGTTAATAACTTAGCTGAAGACGCTAATAATAATGCCAATACCGCGACTCAGGAGGCGAAGAGTAAGGTCCCATTAACCCGTAAGGTTAATGGTAAGGAGCTGTCAGCAGATATTCATCTGACTGCCGCAGATGTTGATACTTACAACAAAGCAGAGATTGATGACCGCATCGGCAAGGTTGACAACCTGGCGGAAACGGCCAATCAACGTGCAAGTGAAGCCCTTAATGAGGTTGCTAACAGCGTCCCATCAACTCGCAAAGTTAATGGCAAAGCGCTGACCACTGACATTGAGCTAAGTGCAGCGGATGTTGGCACTTACAATAAGGTGGAAATCGACGATCGTATTGGAAAGGTAGATAAGCTGGCGGAAACGGCCAATAACAACGCCAATACCGCAATTCAAGATGCCAAGAATAGAGTCCCATCAACCCGTAAGGTCAATGGCAAGGAGCTGTTAACGGATATTGAACTGACGGCATCCGATGTCCATGCCTACAACAAGAAGGAAACGGATGACCTTATTAGTGGTGTCAAAACACAAATTGATAATGTCCAACAATTGGCTAACACCGCCAATGATAATGCCCATAACGCCATCCAAGAGCTTGACCAAAAAGTTCCAAAATCCCGCAAAATCAATGGCAAAGAGCTATCAGCAGATATTCAACTGATTGCGGCAGATGTTGATGCCTATAACAAAGGCGAAACTGACGCCCAGATCAAGGATGTTAAGGCCCTGGCAGATATTGCCAATCAGAACGCAAATGAAGCTCTTAAAGAGGTTGCTAACAGAGTCCCATCCATTCGCAAGGTTAATGGTAAAGAGCTGTTAACGGATATTGAGCTGACTGCGGCTGATGTCGGTACTTATAACAAAGTAGAAATCGATGATCGTGTCGGTAAGGTCGATAAGCTGGCGGAATCTGCCTATAACAAAGCTGAGACAGCGAGTAAAGATGCCAACAGCAAAGTACCATCCACTCGTAAGGTAAACGGCAAAGAGTTGTTAACGGATATTGAGCTGAATGCCGCTGACGTTGGTACTTACAATAAAGCGGAACTTGATGAGAGTATCGGCAAAATTGACAAACGGGCTGATGCCGCCAATCAGACAGCGAATTCGGCTGTTCAACTTGCTGACAGCAAAGTGCCATCAACCCGTAAAGTCAATGGC
Source organism: Xenorhabdus griffiniae (assembly GCF_015163655.1). Lineage (GTDB taxonomy): Bacteria > Pseudomonadota > Gammaproteobacteria > Enterobacterales > Enterobacteriaceae > Xenorhabdus > Xenorhabdus griffiniae. The sequence continues at coordinate 20,956 of NZ_JADEUF010000020.1, forward strand.
AAAGAACTGTCAACAGACATTGAACTCACCGCAGCCAATGTAGATGCCTATAACAAGGCAGAGATCAACATCCTTATCGATGAAGTCAAGGAGACAGCCAATAATGCCTATAACACTGCGGAGCACAAAGTCCCATTGACTCGCACTGTGAATGGCAAGGCTCTGTTATCCGATATTGACCTGACGGCCTCTGATGTGAATGCCTATACTAAAGTAGAGGTAGAAAATCGCCTTGAAGATATCAAGAGTCTGGCAAATAAAGCTAATAACAATGCAGATAGCCGAGTGCCACTTACACGCACTGTCAATGGCAAGGCACTATTATCCGATATTAAACTGACCGCTTCTGATGTAGGCGCTTATAGCAAAGTCGAGGTTGATACTCATATCAACAAAATTGAAGTATTAGCGAGTGATGCCAATACCAATGCGGTGGCAGCCAAAGCTGACGCTGATAGCCGACTGGCGAAAAGCAAAAACGGGGCGGATATTCCTGATAAACAAGCCTTTATAAGAAATTTAGGCTTGGGTAATCTGATTGGATTAGGTATTGAGTCACGTCGAATCACGGACGAGCACACCATCATCAAGCTGGGTGAAATACTTATGATAAATGGGGTGGCTGTAGGCAGTGAACCTATTGGGGATTCTCATGCAGCCGAGATCGGTGGAGTGACTTACTATACCCATTTCTATAAGATCCAACTGCCCACGACTTTGCCAAATGGCATCATCTCATGCCAGGCAAGTGTTGTCGGAGATAATTTTGATAATCAACGTCCCAGTTACCTGGCTGATGTCAAAACACAGCGAGGCAATGTAAACGGTGATGGTTTGTCGAAGGATACCTTAACAATATCCGTCACAACACCTCAATTAGGTTGGGTTCCAAACTTCTATTACCAGGTTGTAGGGTATTAATAAAAAAACAGTAAGTTCGGTAATTCGGGTGATCGCTTCGGCGATCACCTATTTTTTCTTGAGCAGATCTTCTAATGCCTTAATGTTTTCATTATTGCTGTTATTTTCGAGCCAGTTTTTTGCCTTCTGCTGTAATTCATCACGCAACATGGGTTCTACGTTCAACGCATATTGCAGATTGTTCCAGTCACCATAAACCCGCAATGGGATTTTTAACTGCGCCAGACGACGTACAAACTCGTTCTGCTTACCCCATCCATTGGTTAATTGCACCCATAATGAAACATCGGTGTTCTGTTTCAGTAAATTGGCTTTTCCCTGCCCTTTAATATTGAATATGCCTGAATTCGCTACAAGCTCACTAATTTTAACCTCACCGTGCTCCAATTGGGCTTTCACTGACATATTTTTGGCTTCAGTGAAATCATTTGTATTTGTCGGTTGGCCGACTTGATCTGTTGCCCGCGCAAAAGATTGTTGAATAAGCTGAGGAATATTCAATCCTTCCAGACGCGCATTTTTTAGATCGATATTCAAATCACCTTGCCAATAATGAGAAATCGCGTACTCATCGTAACCCTCTCCCAAAAGATCACCATCAACATTAAGCTGACCGCTGAATATCGATGGCAATGCCAATGCAGTTAACAAAGGTTGTATCTCAATCCGTTGCAAAAGCAGCTTTGTGTGCAGTTTTGCCGGAATAACCGTGGCATCAATTGATGTCGGCAGCGCAAAATGCCCACCAAACACGTTGCCACTTAATTTAGTGATTTTCGCCAGGCCACTGTTATTGATAGCTTGCAGACCAAAATGGTCAATATCCATGCCCTGATAAATGAATTTATCTGCTGCCAATGAAATATCAGCATTAAACCCTTGTAAAAAGCTAAGGTCATAGTTAGACAATGGCGAAACCGACGTCGCAATCACCGGTTTTAAGGAATTATTTTCAATCCGATAATCATGTTTTGCCTGCGGCGTATTTTTCGGTAAGGCATCCCACCCCAACAAGTTATCCAAATTGAATTTTGCTGAACTCAAGTTGATAGCGTATTGCGGTTTATCTTGCAAAACGGCAGTAATATTCCCTTTTAGCTCACTCCCATCATTCATTGTCAATGCTATTTTTTGCAGCGCAATTGATTCAGGTGCCGCCTGATATTTTACTATACTACTGCCCGTTCCCTGGATACCCGCAGATGGTAACCCAACGCCCTGTAATTGGTATTCAAAGGAATGAATGTCGGCCGATAGCTGCTGCGGATAATCAGAAATATCTACTGACGAATTGAGCTCAAATGACAGCTCTTGCTGATTTTTATTGATTTTACTGCGGAGGTTAAGGTTAACGTGATCTTGATCACTGCGTTCCAGCAATAAATTGAGATCACGAACATTTAATTGGTCATGTGCGTTGGTTTGCCAGATCAGTAAGCTATCCACTAATCTGATTCTGGCAATATCCAGTTTCCAAGCCTGGCTTCCCGTGACGCCTGGATAATGCATATCACTTTCCGGCGCAATTGGGGCTTCTGGCTGCTTTTGCGGCTGACTATCCGGCGTGAACCGCAAAACAGCGCCTTTCAACATCACCTCTTTGACTGAGAGTTGATGAGACAGCAGTGGCAACAACTCCACATCCAGACGCATATTTTCAGCCACAATGGTTGGTACCTTGGCATTCTCAGCAGTCAACGAGATCTCGCCGGTAAGAATGCTTAACTTGGGCCAAACATGCCAACGCAAGTCATCCCGCAACACGAGCTGGTAGCCACTCTTCTTTTGTACTTGTTTAACTATGTAGCCACGAAAATCATTTGGATTAACCAGCATAACCAATGCCGTCAGGCCAGCTACAATGACTACTAACAAAATAATGAGTGTCGTCAACAATCTTTTCATGACTTCCCCAGTCTCATGTTCACAAGAAGACTATTTTTTCACCATAAGGCTTTTACCAGAAAAGATTAATCCTCACTGATTCGGCTACCTACGGCTCCCTGCTGATTTTTATATTTCGCATCCTGACGCCGATTATAAGGTCGCTCAGCAGAGCCAGAAAGCGGTTCAAAACTCAATGCCCCTATTACCATGCCAGGACGCAAGGCTAAAGGCAGTTTGCCTGAATTGTAGAACTCCAGGACAATTTGCCCCTGCCAACCTGGATCAATGCGATGCGCAGTAACATGGACCATCAAACCAAGGCGCGCCAGAGATGAACGACCATCCAACCAACCGACTAAATTATCAGGCAGTGTGACAGATTCCAGTGTTACTGCCAAAGCCAATTCGCCAGGATGGAGGAAAAATGCTTCGCCATCCGACAAAGTAATTTCATCGCTCATGACACGGTCAAGTGCCGCATTGACTTCCGCCTTAGGACCACTCAAATCAATATAGGCGGCAGTATGACCACGAAAAACACGAAACTGATTCCCAAGGCGCACATCAGCAGTTGCCCCATTAATACGTTCAACAGGGGGACGAGGGGTAATTACCAGCTTACCTTCATCTAGCCATTTAATAATGTCACGGTCACAGAGTCGCATTATTTCCTCTCAAATACGATGATACTTATGAATGCCTAAACAGCAGATTATTCGCAAAATTGGCCAATCTTGGCTTTTAAGATATCAATGGCCACGCGGTTTTTCCCACCACGAGGCACAATAATATCGGCGTATTGTTTTGATGGTTCGATAAATTGCAGGAACATTGGACGCACGGTTTCCTTATACTGCTCCATCACGCAATCCAATGAACGTCCACGTTCATTCACATCACGTTTGATACGGCGCATCAAACAAATATCCAGTGGCGTATCGACAAAAATGGAGAAATCCAGTTCTTGGCGTAGACGCTTATCTGTTAATAGTAGAATACCTTCGAGGATAATAACTCTTTTCGGTTCAAAATGAATGGATTCAGGTTTGCGGGTGTGCTCAACGTAGTCATATTGCGGCAATTCAATGGATTTTCCAGCTTTCAATGCCTGAAGATGTTCAAATAGTAGATTGTGATCCATTGAATTTGGGTGATCATAATTAACTTTATAACGTTCTTCTATCGGGGTGTCAGTTTGGTCTTTATAATAGCAATCTTCTGGGATAACACCGATATTGTGATCACCAACCTGAGCCCGTAATTCTCGATAAAGTGTGCTGGCAATAAGGCTTTTGCCTGAGGCGGAGGCACCTGAAATACCTACGATTGTACACTTATGTGCTTCATCAGCCATACTAAAAATAACCTGGTTAAAAAAGAAAAAAATAAAATAGAAATATGGTATTCACTAATACCATGTTTGGCGGATTATAGGGAGTTAATGACTTCTATTCCAGAGTAAACAAGATAAGTCTCGTTTTTTTCGATACGTTTCGCATAAAAATCCCGCGATTTTAGGTCTCTGATAGAAAATATTCTGCAAGTAAAAAGCGTAGAAAACACCGAGTACTGATCAATGACTCTGTATCAATTGAGCCATTGACCAACCTTTTCTACACAACCGCGATTACATACGGTTAAACTCATTAATTAAACTGCACGAAAAGAAATTTCAGTTGGGATTTTTTCGCCCTGCCAATACATCTTCGCAGAAATATTCGCAGCGATGTCACGATAAATATCCGCAAATTCACTGTCAGGCTGGCTGCTTACTGTTGGTTCACCACGATCGAGATCTTCACGCAGTGAAATATGCAGCGGGATCTGTCCCAGTAATTGGCAATCATATTTTTCTGCCAGCTTTGCCGCCCCACCCGTACCGAAAATTGGCTCATGATGACCGCAATTACTGCAAATATGGCTGCTCATGTTCTCAATAATACCCAACACTGGCACATTGACTTTCTGGAACATGACAATGCCTTTCATCGCATCGATCAGGGCAATATCTTGTGGTGTCGTGATAACCAACGCACCTGTCACCGGAATATTCTGGGACAACGTTAGCTGGATATCACCTGTGCCTGGTGGCATATCAATCACCAGATAATCCAGATCCGGCCACAGCGTATCTTGCAGCATCTGCATCAGAGCCTTACTTGCCATCGGGCCACGCCATACCATCGCGTTATCATCGGTAACAAGATAACCGATGGAGTTGGTTGCCATGCCGTGAACCATGATTGGTGCCATATGCTGCCCATCAGGGGAAGTCGGACGCTCTTTGGCTGTACCAAGCATATTGGGGATGGATGGCCCATAAATATCCGCATCCAAAATTCCCACTTTTGCGCCTTCCTGTGCCAACGCCAGCGCCAGATTCACCGCTGTGCTGGATTTCCCTACGCCGCCTTTTCCTGAACTCACAGCCACGATATTACGCACACCATTAACACCAGGCAGATTATTGGAACGGCGTAATGTGCTGATATTGTGGCTTAATCGCCATTCAACGGATTTTGCGCCCGTCGCGGATTGCAAGGGCTGAGTGGTTTCTTGCTTTAATATTTCGAAGGCGCGTTTCCAGACAAACGGCATAGTTAGTTCGATATGTAGTATTCCATCCAGCATAGTGCAATGGTGCAATGCTTTCAGGGCAATCAAATCTCGTTCTAAAGTTGGATGTTTGAATGTTGCTAATATCTTTGCAACCTGTTCTTTCAGCAGGTCAGGATTGGTCTGCTCCGGGGATTGTGAGTTCATCCCAGCTCCTTTTATTTATCTTTCTCAAACCTATACGCATTAAACTTCAAGTTGCAATTGACAACACGATTGAAACCTGATTTCTCCCCGCGAAGCGGGGAGAAATTACATGCATCTTGAAGTTGGATTGGTATAAAACTGTTCAGCCATCATAACAGAAGCTAACCACTTCGGATAAAAGCAACAAGTAAAAGTGACGAAGATCTCGCGTTACCCTAGCGGCAATGCTCCTTATCAGGTAACATCAAAAACCCTTTTCACTTTATGGAAGTCAGATCCTAACTATGTCTCAAGTCGCGAACAAATTATTGGTGACCTGTGCGTTACCTTATGCTAACGGTCCAATTCATCTCGGTCATATTCTGGAACACATTCAGGCTGATATTTGGGTTCGTTATCATCGAATGCGCGGCAAAGAGGTTCACTTTGTCTGTGCCGACGATGCCCACGGTACACCAATTATGCTGAAAGCCCAGCAAAGTGGTATCTCTCCAGAAGAGATGATTGCCAAGGTGAGCCTAGAGCATCAGCAGGATTTTGCCGGTTTTGCCATCAGCTATGATAATTACCATTCCACGCACAGCGAAGAGAACAGAGTTCTTGCCTCCAAAATTTATCTGGAACTGAAAAAGAACGGTTACATTAAAAACCGGACGATTTCCCAATTATTTGATCCAGAAAAAAGCATGTTTCTGCCAGACCGTTTCGTCAAGGGTTCCTGCCCAAAATGTAAGGCAGAAGATCAATACGGCGATAACTGTGAAGTCTGTGGCACCACCTATTCCCCAACGGAATTGCTTAACCCTCGTTCTGTTATCTCTGGGGCAACGCCTGAAATGCGTGATACGGAGCATTTCTTCTTCGATCTGCCTGCTTTCAGCGATATGCTGCAAAAATGGACGCGTTCCGGCACCTTGCAAGAACAAGTGGCTAATAAAATGCAGGAATGGTTCGAAGCTGGGCTGCAGCAATGGGATATTACCCGCGATGCACCTTATTTTGGTTTTGAGATCCCTGATCAGCCAGGTAAATATTTCTATGTCTGGCTGGATGCCCCGATTGGCTATATGGGCGCGTTCCAAAATCTGTGTGATAAACGTGATGACCTGAATTTCGATGAGTTCTGGACGAAAGATTCCAAAGCTGATCTCTACCATTTTATTGGCAAAGATATCGTTTATTTCCACAGTCTGTTCTGGCCTGCCATGTTGGAAGGCTGTAACTACCGTAAACCAACTAACCTGTTTGTCCACGGGTATATCACGGTTAACGGCACTAAGATGTCCAAGTCCCGTGGCACCTTTATCAAAGCCAGCACTTATCTGAAACACCTTGATGCAGACTGCCTGCGTTATTACTACGCAGCAAAACTCTCTTCCCGCATTGACGATATTGATCTGAATCTGGAAGATTTTGTTCAGCGAGTCAACAGCGATATCGTTAACAAAGTGGTTAACCTTGCTTCACGCAATGCAGGCTTTATCAACAAGCGCTTTGGCGGCAAACTGGCAGGGCAACTCGCTGATCCTGCGCTATACCAGAAATTTGTCGATGCTGCACAAAGTATTGCAGAAGACTTTACCAACCGTGAATTCGGCAAAGCAATCCGTGAAATGATGGCACTGGCTGATCTGGCTAACCGCTATGTTGATGAACAAGCACCGTGGGTTGTGGCGAAACAAGAAGGCCGTGATGCTGATCTGCAAGCAATCTGTTCAATGGGGATTAACCTGTTCCGCGTGCTGATGACTTACCTGAAACCTGTACTTCCGGGTTTAGCTGCACGGGCAGAAGCTTTCCTGAATACCGAATTGACCTGGGACGGCATCCAGCAACCTCTGTTGAACCATGACGTTTCACCATTCAAGGCACTGTTCAACCGCATCGAAATGGCGAAAATTGAAGCGATAGTCGCTGATTCCAAAGAGAGTATCGAACCACAAAAAACCGTAACAGGTCCACTGGCTGATGATCCCATTCAGGACACCATTGCATTTGACGACTTTGCCAAGGTTGACCTGCGGATCGCACTGATCAAACAGGCTGATTTTGTCGAGGGTTCAGATAAGTTACTGAAACTCACGCTTGATCTCGGTGGTGAAACTCGCCAGGTCTTCTCTGGTATTCGTTCAGCCTACCCTGATCCCAAAACACTGGAAAATCGCCTGACAGTGATGGTTGCTAACCTTGCACCACGCAAGATGCGCTTCGGTATTTCAGAAGGTATGGTGATGGCGGCAGGTCCAGGTGGCAAAGATATTTTCCTGTTAAGCCCCGATAGTGGCGCCCAACCAGGTATGCAGGTTAAATAATAACTGCATATTTTTGATAAACATCATTAATTATCAAATAGATAACAAGGCGGGCTCCAAAAAAGGCCCGCTTTTTAATGTGATGTATGGCACATTTATAATGTTAGTCGTATGATGAAACCCTCGTTATATTGAGGAATTATTGATTATGTCTTTCCAAAATGTGCTGATAATAGGTTGGCAATACCTGCGCGCATTTGCGTTGCTTTATTTGTGCCTGATCGCGGGGAATATCATTTCGGCACAACTTCCCTTCTCTCTCCCCGGTAGTATTATTGGCCTGCTTCTCTTGTTTGGCTTACTCGCATCTCAAATTATTCCCTCACACTGGGTAAAACCAGGCTGTAGCCTGTTGATGAAAAATATGACACTGCTCTTTTTACCCATTGGCGTAGGGATCATGGATTATTACCCACAGCTTAGCCAACAAATGCTCCCTATTCTGCTCTCTTGCATCGTTAGCACCGTGATTGTGATGGTCGTTGTTGCCTACAGTTCACACTATATTCATCGTGAACGTATCATTATTGGTGCCCATAACCCGACGAATACTAAGCAGCAAGAACTCACCTCAACCCCCACAAATCCATCACAACAGTTATCACAAGAACCGGAAGAGAAAGAAAAATGTTAAGCCATATTTGGTGGTCACTACCACTAACCCTGCTTGTATTTTACTGCGCTAGAAAGGTATCAGTGCGACTCAAACTGCCTATATTTAATCCGTTATTGATATCAATGGCTGTTATCATCCCCTTGCTGTTGCTGACACATACATCATATGGACACTATTTTGCCGGCAGCCGGATACTGAACGATTTGCTGCAACCTGCCGTTGTTGCCCTGGCTTTTCCGCTGTATGAACAGCTACACCAAATCCGGGCCCAATGGAAATCTATTATTAGCATCTGTTTTGTGGGCAGCATTGTCGCAATGGTGACAGGGACTGCTATCGCATTATGGGCGGGTGCTACGCCTGAAATTGCCGCTTCTGTTCTCCCCAAATCCGTGACAACGCCAATTGCTATGGCTGTAGCCAGCTCCATTGGCGGTATTCCTGCTATTAGCGCAGCTTGTGTCATTATGGTAGGGATTTTGGGGGCTATCTTTGGTCACAATCTATTTAACGCCCTGAAAATAAAAACCCAGGCGGCACGAGGGTTGGCAATGGGTACAGCATCCCATGCGGTGGGAACGGCTCGCTGTGCGGAGCTGGATCATGTCGAAGGGGCATACAGTTCACTGGCCTTAATGACCTGCGGCATTATTACCTCACTGATTGCACCTTTTCTATTTCCAGTATTACTGCATCTGTTTGGCTGATCATTTTATGGTTTCACTGGTTACAAAAACGTAGATAAAAAGTAAACAAATATCATAAAATAGTGAAAATTTGACATAGGTTAATAAAATTAAACCTTTATTTCACGAATTTCATTAGTTATATGCTATTTATTACATTGCAAACCTGAACAGACGTCCTAGAATGACCTTCAATTAATTTGGAGATCATTCTATGCAAGTTCGTTTTCACGCTATTTGGTCAGAAATCACACCTGAACTACAAAAAGCGCTATTACCTTATATTGGCAACGACGATTTTCCAGCCATGCTGACAGCAGAGCAAGCGGAGTCAATTAAACAGCTTTGCGGATTGGATGATCAGGCACTGGCGTTGGCCTTATTGCCACTTGCTGCGGCTTATTCGCTTGCTCCTGTTTCCCATTTTTATGTTGGCGCAATTGCACGGGGAGAAAGTGGCAATCTCTATTTCGGTGCTAATATGGAATTCGTAGGCGTTCCATTACAACAAACTATCCACGCTGAGCAATCGGCCATTACACACGCCTGGCTGCGTGGTGAAAAGAAGTTGGTTACCATCACTGTTAACTATTCACCTTGTGGCCATTGCCGACAATTTATGAATGAACTAAATAGTGGAACACAATTGGAAGTTTGCCTCCCCAACCATTCCTCATTAACTCTGGCCGATTACCTGCCAGAAGCCTTTGGCCCACATGATTTAGCTGACACACCATTGTTACTGGATGAGGTTAATCACGGCCATCAATTAGCTACCAGCGACGAATTGGTGCAAGCAGCATTGGATGCAGCGAACCGCAGCCATGCGCCTTATAGCCAATCCCATGCAGGAATTGCCTTACAAGATGAACAAGGGAAAATTTATACCGGCCGTTATGCAGAAAATGCTGCATTCAACCCAAGCTTACCACCATTACAGGCAGCACTGATTTTCATGAATATGGCAGGTGGTAATTTTAAATCCATTAAGCGAGCAGTCCTGGTGGAAGGTGAAAATAGCCATTTATCACAATGGAATGCGACAGAATGCACATTAGCGGCTCTCGGTTGTACAAAAGCAGAACGGTATACATTTTGAAATGCACTTCATCCAATAACATTTTATTAGCGAATTCTGTATGTTATCTCTCACTTTTGCTCATAATAATCATATCTAAGTAACATTTACTGTACTTATTGTTTTTATCTTCTTAGGATCTATACCAATCTAACTTCAAGATGCGTGTGATTTCTCCCCGCTTCGCGGGGAGAAATCAGGTTTCATAGCGTGTTGTAAATTGCAACTTGAAGTTTAATGCGTATATAGCCGATTTTGTTATTGATAAGTTCAAAGAGTAAGCATCATGGAACTGGAACACGAAAGTAAACGTCCTCTCTATATTCCCTACGCTGGTCCTATCTTGTTGGAATTTCCTCTGCTGAATAAAGGCAGTGCCTTTACCGAAGAAGAGCGCAGTAATTTCAACTTACATGGCTTATTGCCGCAGGCCGTTGAAACAATAGAAGAGCAGGCCGAACGCGCCTACCGTCAATATTGCGATTTCAAAAACGATATCGATAGACACATTTATTTAAGGAATATTCAGGACACCAACGAAACGCTGTTCTACCGCCTCCTTGATGCTCACTTAAGCGAAATGATGCCTATTATCTACACGCCAACCGTTGGTGCAGCGTGTGAACACTTTTCTGATATTTATCGCCGTGCCCGTGGGTTGTTTATCTCCTATCCAAACCGGGCTTACATTGATGACATGCTGCAAAATGCCACCAAGCAAAATGTAAAAGTTATCGTGGTTACCGATGGTGAGCGCATTCTTGGTCTGGGTGATCAGGGGATCGGAGGCATGGGGATCCCGATTGGCAAACTGTCACTGTACACTTCCTGTGGCGGGATCAGCCCTGCTTATACCCTGCCCGTGGTTTTGGATGTAGGAACCAATAACCCACAACTCCTTAATGATCCACTGTATATGGGATGGCGACATCCACGCATTACCGGCAAAGAGTACGATGAATTTGTCGATGAATTTATTCAGGCTGTGAAACGTCGCTGGCCTAACGTACTGCTGCAATTTGAAGATTTTGCCCAGAACAACGCCATGCCACTGCTGCACCGCTATCGCGATGAGCTTTGCTGCTTCAATGATGACATCCAAGGTACCGCAGCGGTTGCTTTAGGTAGTCTGATTGCCGCCAGCCGTGCCGCAGGCCGCCAATTGAAAGATCAAACTGTGGCATTCCTCGGTGCCGGCTCTGCTGGCTGTGGTATTGCAGAGCAGATCATTGCCCAAATGAAATCTGAAGGATTGAGTGATGAACAAGCTCGTGCCCGCGTGTTTATGGTTGATCGCTTTGGTCTCCTGACTGACAAGCTGCCAAACTTGCTGGACTTCCAAAGTGCTTTGGTACAAAAAAGCGTCACATTGCAATCGTGGGATATCACCAGCGATTCTCTTTCATTGATGGACGTGGTTCGCAATGCCAAGCCTACCGTTCTGATTGGTGTTTCTGGTCAATCAGGTCTGTTCAACGAAGGGATCATCCGTGAAATGCACAAACATTGTGAACGTCCCATCGTGATGCCTCTGTCCAACCCAACTTCACGTGTAGAAGCTCGTCCAGAAGACATCATCAATTGGACGGAAGGCAAAGCATTGGTCGCTACAGGAAGTCCGTTTGCACCCGTAAAATATAACGGTCAGGAATATCCAATCGCACAATGCAACAACTCCTATATCTTCCCAGGCATCGGCTTAGGTGTTATCGCTGCCGGCGCCAAACGTGTTACCGATGATATGCTGATGGCTGCCAGCCGCGCATTAGCGGATTGTTCACCGCTGGCGCAAACAGGCTCTGGCCCATTGTTGCCACCGATTGATGACATCCAGGATGTTTCCCGCAAAATAGCCAAAGAAGTGGCGAAAAAGGCCCAAATTCAAGGCGTAGCGATTGTTACATCGGAAGATGCGTTGGATGAAGCGATTGAACGCAATTTCTGGAAACCAGAATATCGCGTCTATAAACGCACTTCATTCTGATATTAGTAATAAGCCTGCCAGTCATATTGGCAGGCTTGAAAAATAATCCAATATACCAATCTAACTTCAAGTTGTAGCTTGCAAATCAATGTGATTGTTTATATCTCCCCGCGTAGCGGGAGATATAAACCAACCTCACTTCAAGATACATGTAATTTCTCCCCGCTTCGCGGGGAGAAATCAGGTTTCATATCGTGTTGTAAATTGCAACTTGAAGTTTAATGCGTATAAGACGCATCTTGAAAGATGGTTGGTATAATAATCCTGCCAGATAAATCATAATTTATTGCTTTATATTTTTAAATTGAATCAGTTTAGTTCCGGTATGATCCCTCCCAAAACTTGCTTCGATATTTCAAGTCAAGTAGCCTTTAGGCCATTGGTTCATCAGCACATATAAGGCAAACAAAAAAATCATGTGGAAGCGCTTGATTACTGGTCTCATTTTTATCATTGCTGTCCTGATACTGGCAGCCATTATGCTTGACCGTTGGGTTAGCTGGAAAACCGCTCCTTACATTTTTGATGATGTCAGGCAACTGCCTGAGCGAGAAGTTGGTATGGTACTCGGCACGTCCAAATATTATAAAACCGGTACATATAACCAATATTATTTCTATCGTATCCAGGGAGCAGTTAATGCTTACAACAGCGGTAAAGTTAAGTACCTGCTATTGAGCGGAGATAACGCCCAGCATAGTTATAATGAACCCATTACCATGCGGAAGGATTTAATCAAGGCAGGCATTCCGGCCAGTGACATTGTGATGGATTTTGCCGGATTCAGAACATTAGATTCGGTTGTCAGAACCCGCAAGGTATTTGATACCAACGATTTTACTATCATCACTCAACGCTTCCACTGCGAACGAGCCTTGTTTATCGCTATGCATTTTGGTATAGAAGCGCAATGTTATGTGGTTCCCTCCCCCAAAAATATGATGACAATCCGTTTCAGGGAAGTCTTGGCTCGTCTTGGCGCCTTGACTGATCTCTATATTTTAAAACGTGAACCGCGCTTTTTAGGCCCATTATTGCCTATCCCTGCGCAACATACCGCACCAACAGGAATTCAAGGTTACCCTGCGGTATCACCAGAAGAGTTACAGGAATTAGAAAAGAAATCACAAAGGAAATAAGAATGGATATACCAATCTAACTTCAAGATGCGTGTGATTTCTCCCCGCTTTGCGGGAAGAAATCAGGTTTCATATCGTGTTGTAAATGACAACTTGAAGTTTAATGTGGATAAAAATTGCAGTTTATCGACAAAACTAAAACTGCAACCTATTAACTTCTTAAAATCTGTCAGGGATAAAATGGTTGGCAAAGCGTTTATTCTAAACCTTACCGGCCAACTTTGCGGTTAAGCTACGCCAGAGCTTTTCTATAGGCCCCTGAGAATAACGTTGCAACCACCAGCAAGCAAACCAAATATTGAATGCCCAGATAAAAGGAATAAATGCCATTAACTCCAAACGACTAAACTGTCCAAATAACTCAAAACGGTAAAAAAGTGTGGTACAAATCAGTGTTTGTAACAAGTAGCTGCTCAGTGCCATTTTCCCGACCTGCCGGAGCCAAAACGTGATTTTCCAACGTGAAATGGCAGGCCAAAATCCATAAATTAATGCGATATAAGCCAATGCCAGCAACGGTGTCGCCAATTCAGTGATGGTGTAGCGGACGGTCCAGGATGCGAAATAGCTGTAGGGATATAAATATTGTATCGACAAGGCAATCCCCTGAACCACCATACCAACAGGGATCAGACATAGTGCCAATCGGCGGTAATGATTATGGCTAAATTCCCCTTTCAACCAACCATTGCGTAGTAACATAGCGCCACAAAGCATAACCCCCATTATTTGCCAGCCATATTGCACAATCACCACAATCATCGCACCGCTTATCTGACGAATACGGTATTCTATGGCTAATAATCCACCATACATTTTCCAGTAGCTTTCATAAGAAATATCTTCCGGTGTCGGCTGCCAAAATGCATTATTTTCCCCTACAGGAAAGAGTCCTAAAAGGTAAAACATCATTATGCCGAATAAATAAAAAGTCGCCGCTGTACCAAACAATTTTTGACGGGTATTGATAAAACGCCATGCCAATAAACCAACAACGCCATATGACAACAAAATGTCGCCATCCCATAGCAAAACACCATGCAGCAAACCAATAACAGCCAAAACCAGTAACCGGGAAATATTCCAATCACGTCCCCGCTGCCGAAGCAATTCAAGTGATGCGCCGAACAATAGCGTCAAGATGAACAGGAATTTTCCCTGAGTAAAAGTATTCAATACAGACCATGTCATCACGTCAGAGAACGAGACTGAATCTTTATAAAACAAATTCATAGAGGCTGCATATGGCAAAGCAAAACTGGAAATATTCAGCAATAATATTCCCAAAATGGCAAAACCACGCACACTATCAACTATCTCAATTCTCTGACACATTACCCCATTACAACTGTGTTTCATGATAATAAAAGTTCATCATGACAAATGCAGGTGACGCACAGCACGCAGGAATTCCTGTCGTGTATTCTGGCTGGTTTTAAATAACCCTCCCAGAGAAGTCGTTGTCGTGGTACTGGTTGCATCGCGAATGCCACGTGCTTTCACGCAATAATGGACAGCATCAATGGAAACAGCAACATTGTTTGTACCAAGCAAAGTTTGCAGGGCAATCAGGATCTGCTGTGTTAAGCGTTCTTGCACTTGTGGACGCTGGGCAAAAAACTGAACAATGCGATTAATCTTCGACAAACCAATAACTTTATCTTTAGGAATATAAGCAACCGTGGCTTTGCCATCAATCGTGACAAAATGGTGTTCACAAGTGCTGGTCATCGTAATATCACGCACTGTTACCATTTCATCCACTTTCATTTTATTTTCTATCAGCGTAATTTTCGGGAAATTGTTATAGTCCAACCCTGAGAATATCTCATCCACATACATTTTCGCGATACGAGCGGGCGTATCTGCCAAACTGTCATCACTCAAATCGAGATTTAACAGCTTCATAATTTCTGTCATGTGTTCCTCAATGCGTACTTTACGCACCTCTGGCGCCAAAGTTTGTCCACGCAATGGGGTTTCAAGACCACGAGCAACCAGTGCCGAATGCACCAGCGCAGCTTCTGTACTTAGGGATGACATCAGTTTCTCCAAGGTAAATATTTCCGTTACTTGACGGGAAATCGGGACGCTTATTTTACGCAGATATCAGCGAATGTAATACCACACAATATCGACTTTATTATCTTGTTCTACGCATATATCGTTTGCACGAATAAGCGCATAACTATACCTGTATATCATCAATGCACCAAATCAGGATGGCTCACGATGAGTATTGGTGCGATAAAATACCAGCAAACCAGCAATGAGCAACCCAATAAATGCGATATACAACGCAGGTTCCAGTTTGCCTGTCAGCCATGTCGAAGTAGCGGATAACATTGGCCCGACCAATTGTCCCAATGCATAGCCCGTGGTCAGCAATCCCGCCATATAACGGGCATGATTGGGCGCCAATTCACGTCCATACTGCAAAGCAAGCTGTACTACACACATAAATCCACCGCCTATCAGCAATGCCCCAATCATCAAGCCACTAATACCCGGCAACATTTCCGCAATCAGGATACCTAGTGCCTGAAGCCATAACGTCACCGCCAGACGAATTTGGGATGTTGATACATTACGCAACAAAATTCCTAACATAATGCCAATGACCGAAGCACCGCCAAATATTGGCCAGACAAACTGGGCAAACAAGCTATCAGGAAAACGCACTGTCGCCATTTGGGAAAGAAACGTCGCAGGCAAAATATAGCCAAATCCAGCCAGGCTATAACACCACACTAATCGCTTGATTTCCGGTGTCAGACTCAAGGTTTGGATTGCCGTCTGCGGACGGTGCAATTCACCGCTGCGGGGCAGATAACGACTGACATAAATGCTGAATAACAGCGCCAGGATGCCATATAACATCCACGCACTGGCTGCGCTCATCTGCCAGGACTGAAGCCCTATTGCTACCATGCCACTGATAAATATCCCCACTCCGGTCCCTGAGAAAACGGCTGCACTCAACCCCGGACGATTCAATTTTGCCAATTCATCATTCGTCCATGCGGCAACCAATACCAGCGTCCAACCACTGGCCCAGCCAATAAAAAAGCGGGCAATACTGTGTAATATCGGGCCATCCAACAATGCGGAAAGCAAGGTGATAATGACAGATCCCCACAAGCCGCTCCACAAACGGTATTCTACAAAACGTTGCGCCCGCATAGCATCATAAGAACCCGCCAGATAGCCGAGGTAATTGAATGCTGCAACTATCCCCGCACTCGTTAACGTGAGTTGTGACTCAGCGATCATTAATGGAACTTGTGGGGTAAAAGTGAAGCGCCCTATTCCCATTGCAACAACCAAAGCGAGGAAACCGCTTAATGCAATCTGAAAAGCTTGATAGTTACGATTAAAAGACGTGACAGTTTGATTTTTCATAGTGATTAAGTAGTAATGAAATTAATTGATTTGGAGGGCATCATCCAGTTATAACAAATCATGAATATAATATACATCTTTTATTAACAACCTCTCTCTGTGGCAGTCACCATTGCCTGTCATTCCCCAACAATGCAATCTTTGCCATAATGCATCCCATACAAGAATAAACAGTTGCCCGCCATTTGCGGCGTATAGGGAGTTTCTTATGGATCATTGTTATACCTCAGATCTAATCTCACTTGAGCAAGCACTAGAAACATTACTGACACACACCGTTCCCCTCACTGCTACTCCTTTGATCACGACAGAAATCATTAACCTGACTGAATCTGCGAACCGAATTACCGCCACTGATATCATTTCCCCGATCAACGTACCCTCGTTTGATAACTCAGCAATGGACGGTTATGCCATTCGCCTGGCAGATCTACACGAAAACCACATCTTACCAGTGGCAGGTAAGGCGCTGGCTGGTATGCCGTTTCAGCAAGAATGGCCGAACGGCAGTTGCATCCGCATTATGACTGGTGCCCCCATTCCTCCTGGCACTGATGCTGTTGTGATGCAAGAACAAACGGAGGTGACCGAAACAGGCATTCGCTTCCCCCATCCGGTAAAACCGGGGCAGAACATTCGCACCATTGGGGAAGATATCAGCCAAAATGCGGTGGTATTGCCAAAAGGGATTAAGCTCTCCACAGCACAATTACCGCTAATTGCTTCACTAGGTATTGCAACGATTGATGTTGTCCGCAAACTGAAAGTGGCCATTTTTTCTACCGGTGATGAGTTACAAGCTATCGGTAAACCCTTACAGGCAGGCCAAATTTACGATACCAACCGATTTGCTATTCGCCTGATGCTGGAAAAACTGGACTGTGAAATTATCGATCTTGGCGTAATCCGCGATGATCCTGAGGCACTGCGCCAGACCTTTATTGAAGCAGATAAACAAGCGGATTTAGTGATCAGCAGTGGTGGCGTTTCTGTCGGTGAAGCGGATTACACCAGACAAATTTTAGACGAAATAGGAAAAATTAGTTTTTGGAAACTCGCTATTAAACCGGGAAAACCTTTCGCTTTTGGAAAATTGGAAAATGCCTGGTTCTGCGGCTTGCCAGGTAACCCTGTGTCTGCCGTACTCACATTCTACCAATTAGTACAACCATTGATTGCCCATCTAGCGGGTTTTTCTGCATGGCAACCACCTATGCGTCTCACGGCCAGGACGACAACACCTTTGAAAAAATCCCCTGGCAGACTGGATTTCCAACGTGGTATTGCTTCACTTAATGAACAAGGTGAATTAGAGGTACAAACTACAGGGCATCAAGGCTCCCATATCTTTAGTTCATATAGCCTCGGCAACTGTTTTATTGTGTTGGAACGGGAACGTGGGCATGTTACTGCTGGTGAAACGGTACAAATCGAGTTTTTTAACTATTTATTGAAATAACCAGTAATTGAAAAACTAATATACCAATCTAACTTCAAGATGCGTGTGATTTCATAGCGTGTTGTAAATGCAACTTGAAGTTCAATGCGTATAATTAAGAAGATAATGAAACATGGCAGTCGAACTTACTGATAAAGAAACGTTGCGTTATAACCGACAAATTGTCTTACGTGGTTTCGATTTCGACGGGCAGGAAAAATTAAAATCAGCCGAGGTGTTGATAGTGGGAGCTGGAGGGCTGGGTTGCGCTGCTTCCCAATATCTTGCAGCGGCAGGTATTGGAACAATCACCCTGCTGGATTTTGACACGGTTTCCCTTTCCAATTTGCAACGGCAGATCCTCCACCGCGATGAGCGTATTGGTATGGCAAAAGTGCATTCCGCGGCGTTGACCCTGCGGGAGATCAATCCACATATCACCATCAATCCCATTGAAGGACTATTGGATGATCCGGCGTTAGATAAGTTAATCAGCCAACATGAAATTGTACTCGACTGTACAGATAATGTTGCCATTCGTGAACAGCTCAATCGTCTGTGTTATGGACGTAAAATAACATTGGTTTCGGGTGCTGCGATCCGCATGGAAGGCCAGCTTGCCGTCTTTACTTACCAACCGGAAACACCCTGTTACCGTTGCCTGAGTCGTTTGTTTGGCGAAAACAGCCTGACTTGTGTTGAAGCAGGAGTTATGGCGCCATTGGTAGGAACTATCGGCTCATTGCAGGCAATGGAAACAATTAAGCTACTGACCCAATACGGGCAAACCTGTCACGGCAAAGTATTACTTTTTGATGCAATGACAATGCAATTTCGCCAAATAACGTTGCGGCAAGATCCTTTATGTGAAGTTTGCCGGTCGCAATGAATATGTCGTTGAAAATTTATTCTGATAAAGAAACATCCAGCCCAATTGAGCCGGATGTTTCTCTGTTAATATCAAAGGCTTATTCGTCAATACCTTGACTTCTCAGATACTCATCATAAGTACCTTTAAAATCAATAACCTTGTCAGATTTAATTTCCAAAATGCGGCTAGCCAGTGAACTCACAAAAGCACGGTCATGGGAGACGAAAATCAGCGTTCCCTGGTAGAGTTCCAACGCAAGATTCAAAGACTCGATAGATTCCATATCCAGGTGGTTAGTCGGTTCATCCATAACCAGAATGTTCGGCTTGTGCATCATCAGCTTGCCAAACAGCATCCGGCCTTGCTCACCACCGGAAAGCACACCCACTTTCTTCTTGATATCATCCTGCCCAAACAACAAGCGACCAAGAATACTGCGTACAGCCTGTTCATCATCGCCTTCGCGCTTCCATTGGCTCATCCACTCAAACACCGTCATATCACAGTTAAAATCACTGGCATGATCCTGCGCATAATAACCAATCGTGCTATTTTCAGACCATTTAATGGTGCCGCTATTTGGCGTTTCCTCACCAATCAGCGTCTTCAGAAGAGTCGTTTTACCAATACCGTTTTCACCGATTACCGCCATCTTTTCGCCGACTTCCATCAGCAAATTTAGATTTTTAAACAGGGGTTCGTTATCGTATCCTTTGGTTAATCCCTCCAATTCCAGCGCATTACGGAACAGTTTCTTCTCTTGCTCAAAGCGGATATAAGGATTCTGACGGCTGGAAGCCTTTACCTCTTCCAACTGGATCTTGTCAATTTGGCGGGCACGGGAAGTTGCCTGTTTAGACTTAGAAGCATTAGCACTAAAACGACTAACGAATGCCTGCAAGTCAGCAATCTGTGCCTTTTTCTTGGCATTATCGGCCAGCAGACGTTCACGCGCTTGCGTTGCGGCAATCATGTACTCATCATAGTTACCAGGGAATAGACGCAGCTCGCCATAATCCAGATCGGCCATATGTGTACATACCGTATTCAGGAAATGGCGGTCATGGGAAATAATGATCATGGTGCTGTTACGTTCGTTGAGCACTTGCTCTAACCAACGGATAGTATCGATATCCAGGTTGTTGGTTGGCTCATCGAGCAGCAGAACGTCAGGATTGGAAAACAAGGCTTGTGCCAGCAATACACGCAATTTCCAGCCCGGTGCTACTGCACTCATCAAGCCATAATGCTGCTCAACGGGAATACCGACACCCAGCAACAATTCGCCAGCACGCGCTTCTGCACTGTAACCATCCATCTCACCATAAGCGACTTCCAGATCCGCGACACGATAACCATCTTCTTCGCTCATTTCTGCCATCGCATAAATGCGGTCACGCTCCTGTTTGACTTCCCACAGTTCCTGGTGCCCCATGATGACGGTATCCAACACGGTATATTCTTCGAAAGCAAACTGATCCTGACGCAATTTACCCATACGCTCGTTAGGGTCAAGGCTGACATTACCGGAAGTTGGGGTTAAATCTCTGCCCAGGATTTTCATGAAAGTAGATTTACCTGCCCCATTCGCCCCAATCAAACCATAGCGGTTACCGTTACCGAATTTGACAGAAATATTTTCAAACAGTGGCTTACTGCCAAACTGCATAGTGATGTTGTTTGTACTTAACACAACTGTTGCTCTTATAAGTGAATAAAAGGGAGATGATAAAACCGATAGCCGCGCATTATGCCACAACAGAAGAAAAGTATCGCCAGAATGCGCTACCCACTTGCAAAATCAGGGCTGCACCTCAAATAACACACTGAATATTAATCATTTTTCCATAAAATAAACTAATCTATTGGACACAAGACATATAGAATATATCCATCTAATTTCAAGATGCGTGTGATTTCTCCCCGCGAAGCGGGGGAGAAATCAGGTTTTATAGAGTGTTGTAAATGGCAACTTGAAGTTTAATGTGTATAGAAAACGGTACTGTTATAAACTTTCCTCTATATTTTACAAATCATCAAATTGATATACCGGAAAAACACAATGCAAAAAGTAAGATGGGGTATTATAGGTTGTGGTGACGTAACAGAAGTAAAAAGTGGCCCAGCTTTTTATAAATTAGGGAATTCAGAATTAGTCGCCGTCATGCGTCGCAATGCGGATTTAGCCAAAGATTTTGCCGAACGGCACAATATCCGAAAATGGTACTCGGATGCCGAATCGTTGGTTAATGATCCGGAAGTTGATGCTGTTTATATTGCAACCCCACCTTCTACCCACAAAAAATATACTATTTTAGCAGCACAAGCTGGCAAAAGTGTTTATGTCGAAAAACCCATGGCATTAACATTTGAAGAATGCAACGAAATGATTGCTATCTGCCGATTTCAAAAAGTTCCCTTGTTCGTCGCTTATTACCGCAGAGCATTACCAAGGTTTATTAAAATAAAAGAATTAATTGATTCTGGCGCAATTGGTACACCACGGATAGTCAATTGTATGCAATTTAGGGAAATGGCGTCTATCTATCAAGATCCCAATAACTTACCCTGGTTTGTACAACCAGAAATATCTGGTGGTGGTTTATTTGTTGATTTAGCGTGCCATACACTGGATATATTGGATTTTCTGCTGGGAAAAATTATCTCAGTCAAAGGACATGCCAATTCACAGGCAAAAGCCTATCCCGCCGAAGACTGTGTTTCCATGTCATTTATGTTCGAAAATCATGTTCAGGGAGTTGGTATTTGGAATTTTGTCGCCAGTTCTCGTGAGGATAAAGTCGAAATTATCGGTACAAAAGGCAAAATCGTTTTTGCCACATTTGGTGATTCCCCCATTTCACACTATGACGAAAATAATCAACTACACCAATATCATTTCGAAAATCCAAAACATATCCAAATGCCATTCATCCAGACAATGATTAATAACATACAAGGAAATGGCAATTGTCCATCCACGGGTGAATCTGCCGCCCGCACCAGTTGGGTTATGGATGAAGTATTAAAAGAATATCGGACTGCTGTAAATATTATTTCCTAACTGGCTTAATGTTACTGTTTATACCAATCTAACTTCAAGATGCGTGTGATTTCTTCTCGCTGCGCGAGAAGAAATCAGGTTTCATATCGTGTTGTAAATTGCAACTTGAAGTTTAATGCGTATATTATTTCTGTTCACAAGATAATTGCCATCGTCCTGCTGACCTCTTGATACCCTTCTCTGACATAAAAGCGTATCGCATCAACATTCTGGGATAATACACTCAGTTCAAGATGTGAATAATGGTTTTCTTGTGCCCACTTTTTCATACCAGCCAGTAACTTCTGACCAACGCCAAGATTTCTGGCATCCTGACTTACCATTAAGTCAAAAACATAACCATAAGTTCTCGGAACCAGGCAATTGAAGGGGGGTGTTTTTTGCTCCTGAGCAATAGCAAAACCTTTAATATTGCCATTCCCATCTTCCGCAACCAGTAAATGAAACTTATCGTTATTGATGTTGGAAACAATAAAATCTCTCTCTTGTTCAGCTACTTGCATTCTATCCGGCTGCAACACCGCCATTTCACCAAACAATATACTATAAAGAGATAAAATAGCATCAATATCCCGCATAGTAGCCGTTCTTATTATCATCAGTTTTTCTCGATTACTTTCAGTTAGTATAAATTTCAACCAACAGGATAATGTAATTATTAAAATGGTCAAGTATCAGGGGAGCATCATCTGCTAACAAGCATATAGCTGATAATACTGTTGAGTTATATCTGTTTCACTGCGAAGATGGCTTCCTTAAATAACACGTTGTAACTGAGGTTTCTTTAAAATGGCTCTTTCCAAGCATCGGGCAGCGTCTTTTTCACTGCTTCCTGTGATTTTATTGTTATTGTCAATGACATCAATTCAAGCAGGGGCTTCTCTGGCTAAAACAATATTTCCTGTCATTGGCGCGCCCGGTGTCACAGCCCTGAGACTTGCATTAGGCACAATTATTCTATTTCTGATTTTTAAACCGTGGCGGTTAAAGTTTCAGCGTTCTTCATTGCTCCCGCTTTTCGCCTACGGCATTTCCTTGGGTGCGATGAACTACCTGTTCTATATGTCCTTATCCCGAATTCCGCTCGGCATTGCCGTTGCGCTTGAGTTTACCGGACCTTTGGCGGTAGCCATGTTTTCTTCCCGCCGTCCTCTGGATTTTCTCTGGATTGCCTTGGTTATTGCCGGATTAAGCTTCCTGCTGCCAATCGGGAATAGCGTCAATACACTCGATCCTATCGGCATTGCGTATGCACTGGGAGCCGGTGTTTTTTGGGCGCTTTATATTATCTTTGGACAACGTGCTGGAGCGGGCTATGGTGCCGCGACAGTGTCTATCGGTTCACTTATTGCAGCCTTTATCTTCTTCCCAATCGGATTAATACAGACAGGTCCTGAACTCCTGTTCGATGCTTCTCTACTGCCGATTGCCCTGGGGATCGCCATTTTATCCACCGCGTTTCCTTACACTCTGGAGATGATTGCCCTTACTCGCCTGCCAGCCAAAACATTCGGAACATTAATGAGCCTTGAACCTGCTTTGGGCGCATTATCAGGCATCATTTTCCTTAATGAGCATTTGGCAATGTCTCAATGGATTGCCCTTTTCTGTATTATTTGTGCTTCCATAGGCTCCACTTCGACCATTAAGAGAAAAACTAAAATAGAAAAAGTAGAATAACGACTTTAAAAATATATACCCATCTAAATAGCGTTTCAAAATGATAGGCGTATTCCTTACCCCGCGCTCCGCGCGGGGTAAGGAACTCCAACATCTGATACTTTCAGTATTATGAAAACCTATTTAGCTTCAAGATGCGTGTAATTTCATATCGTGTTGTAAATTGCAACTTGAAGTTTAATGCGTATAGAGATAATTCATTGAAACCGGAGAACTATTTACTCTCCGGTTTTTTTATTTTTATGGCTTATCAAAGTGTTACCGATCAACACAATAACTATCAATTCAATAGAAGTAATCAATATGACTTCCGGCAAATGATCAGCTAAATTTATTCTATCTAATGAGATAACTCATTACTCAGAATTAAGGGAGCATTATTATGAATACTGCAAAATTACTCAAAACCAAACCTTTTGGTCTGATTTATACCCGAAACAATCTTGATGAAGGTATTAAACAAAGAACGATTACGACCTTAAATCATATGGTGAGCCAATTTATCGATCTATCCATGCGTAAGCGGCCAATTAACCCGTGTAATTTACCTCATATCACTGATACTCACGTTCCACGGCAGTAGATCATGCAGAGGATCATCGGCTTGACGTTTGGGGAGTTCCGTAAAA
>NZ_JADEUF010000200.1 GCF_015163655.1 Xenorhabdus griffiniae
TTATGGCATACTTGACGTGCAGGCATAGCAGTGACCCTATTGACTTGGTGGAACAATCAGTAGATCACACAACGCTATGCTTGTCTATTTTCTGGGGATTCCTCAGCGCTATGCGGGGAGATATAAGACGCATCTTGAAAGACGATTGGTATATAGACTTGGTATTAATAAAAACAAAGCGGATAATGTTATTTATAAAATAAAACGGAAATAGCCCTGTTTTTTATTTTTTCACAGTCTTGAAATTAAGTTATCAGATAAAGACTGAATAACATATTAATGAGAAACTTGTTCAAGTTACTATGCAATTATTAGTCAAACCCATCTTTGATTAAAATGCCGCAAGTTTATTTGCGGCATTTTTTATACCAATCTAACTTCAAGATGCGTGTGATATCGTGTTGTAAATCGCAGCTTGAAGTTTAATGTGTATGCACTTATTGTTACTGTTATTTTTTAATTAGACATCTAATCGCTTGGTTTGCCATCTTTTAGACTTCCAACGCCAGGCGTTCACTAACCCGCGGATCCACTCGTCGCAGAAAAATCCTATCCAGATCCCTAGGATCCCCATACCCATGGTAATTCCCAAAAAATAACCAACTGGAATAGAGATTCCCCACATACAAATCAATGCGGTATAGAGAGGAAAACGGGCATCGCCAGAAGCACGCAGGGCATTGACCATCACAATGTTGAAAGTGCGTCCTGGTTCCAAAAAGACCGAGAGCAAGAACAACGGCAGCAGAAGTTCAACAATCTTCTGATCTTCCGTCATAACATAGAGAAGCGGTTCCCTGAAAATCCAGAACATTAAGACGACGCCTATTGTAACAATCACACCAATTTTCAGGCTCTTAAGCCCCCGAAGATAGGCATCTTCAAAACGCTTTGCCCCAACAAGGTGACCAACCATAATCTCATTGCCAATGCTGATAGAGATACCAAACAACATAATGAACAGAGATAGCTGGAAGTACAGTGTTTGCGCGGCCAGAGACATTTCACCCATCAGGCCGATAAACGCCTGTGCAGTCATATATTGCAGGATCCACACCAAATTCTCACCCGCAGCAGGTAAGCCGATGTGCAGGATTTTGCTCAACATATTCTTAGACCAATTCACGAGCAATTTAGGCTCGAATTTGATCTTCAAACCAAAAAACAGTAATCCGCAGAGCAAAATAACAGCGACAGTACGACCAAATACTGTAGACCACGCTACGCCTTCGAGTCCATATTGAGGCAATCCAAAGAATCCATAGAGTACGATCATATTGCCGGCAATGGTAAGCAGGTTGGCAATCAGCGTGACATACATGGCCGATTTTGACTTTCCATAAACCCGCATGCAAGCCGCCAAAATAATCGAAATTGCTTCGGGTATCAGACAGATGCCAAGAACATGCAGATAAGCGAACCCATCTTCCATCAGATTTTCAGGCAGGTTCATGATATACAGGATCTTATAACCGAAGAACACGGTGATCAGCGCACAACTGAAACCCAGCACAAAATTAAAAGCAATGGAAATATGAATAGCCTGGCTTGCTTTATCACGTTTTCCTGATCCCAGATATTGAGCTATGACAACACTGCAACCTACGCTGATAAAGTTAAAAATTGTAATAAAGAGATCAAAAACATAATTACCCACTCCCATTGCAGCAAGATAAGCAGAAGAAATATGGCTGACCATGTACGTATTGATTAATAACGTCGCCATATGCAGAAAGATATCAATGAAAATCGGCCAACTTAACGAAAAAAGAGAGCGATCAACAACATCAGACTGATGCATTAGTAAAACCTATTTATTAGAAGTGAAATGAATGGTCTTTTGCGGTGTGACATCCCCAGAAAGCGTAGCTGATTTTACAGGGTTTATTGCTGATTTGATAGGCAGAACAAGCGGATTGTTTCACTGTCACACTTAAGCTTTTTCCCTGAGCGCCTAATGATGACTGATATGCCTGATGATATTGACCAATTGAAAGCCCCCATCTACCAGCTTCAGACCGATATTCAGGGAAAAGATCGTCAGATTCAGGCGTAGGCCGAATCGCTGGTTGAGCTGCGTACCCAAATTAAACGGTTACTTGAACAGCTCAACCTTAGCAAATTTTTTTACGGAACTGGAACCTCCCCAAACACCATTACGACGATCCCCAGCATGATCTGCTCCCGTGGAACGTGAATATTGGCAACAGCGTATAAAATACACTGCTTAATAGCATCGTTAATATTGTGAGATCTCGCCCTGATAAATTTATTTTTTTCTGCTCATTGACAATTGCTGATGTGGTCAAATAGTATACTTTTTTATGGTATCATACTTTCCCTTTTAAGAATGAATTTAGTAGTGAGTGTAAAAACATGCCATTTAAAGAGCCTTTTACCCGCAAATTGATTATTGGTGATTTAGTTTACGGATTACACAGTGAAAGAGTAAGGTATCTTCGTGAATATCAGCCTTTCAAAGGAAGTACTGCTGCTGTTGCTGTTGCTACGAAGATTCTTCCTAGCGCTCAAGTTCTGTTAATAGATCAATTTATAACCCCTCCAGAACTATACTTTAAAGATGAATTAACCCGAATGGAGATGGAAGAACAGTATAACTACATGCACACGACGAAAAGACTTCCCTATCAGAAGAGTTTTATGTCACATCTTAAAAATCATCCTAAATATAATACCGCATTGAAAAGTGCAGACAAAGTATTCTCAAGGAAATGTAAAGGAGGATTATCTTGGGTAACTACAAGCAATGAAGATACTGATCTACTTAAGAATAATAATATACATTTTATTCTTGATGGCATCGATATGAGATATGTAGTAAATAAAATAAAATATCCAGGCGCTAGAACTGATATAACTTCACATGAATTGAGATGGGTCTATAGAAACAGGTACAACCCTAACGTGCAAAGAAAAATTCAATTTTGGTTAGATGGTAAACCGACTTCTCCACCTTGGGAAAGTGTTGAAGGAAAGGAAATATGGAGATTATACACTCCAAGGTCTGAAATTACGAGCGCTTTTTAATTCTGGTTTGCCAATAGATTTATATTTTTAATATATACATGATTTATATAATAAGAAGATATTAACAAATAGTGGTAAATTAAAATTCATAATAATACTAAATAAAAGTAAAAACAT
>NZ_JADEUF010000201.1 GCF_015163655.1 Xenorhabdus griffiniae
ATAATAATTCCCTCAAAGATTAGGTACAGCAACACATAAACCCATCTTCACCCAACAACAAGCGAATAATGCTTAACAATTAGTTACTCACTGAAACTAAACCCAATATTTTTGTACCCATTCCCTGAGTGGCTACAGAAATAACCCATGCTGCCACCCGTTCCCATCGCGTACCCAACGCTCACGGGATGGTGGCATTTTTATTTTCACTGCGCATTCACAGCGCCATTCTTTCAACGTCGAATCCAATCACTTTGATATGAGCCTTCGAGGAAGTCAGTTATAGCTGACGAGCTTCGACGGGCTGATTTCCTATGTGAACGAGGGTTCATTTCAAATGTAGGTAATACGTTATGAGTAACATCATTCTATTTGAATATGAAGGGCACCCTGTATTTTTCAATAGCGAAGGTTGGATCAATGCAACGGATATTGCTTCCAGATATGGAAAGAAACCAGCCAAATGGAAAGAGCTACCCAGTACTAAAAGTTACATAAAAGCTCTCGCAAACGCCCTAAACATGGGCAATGTCCGAAAATCGGACTTTGGTCTGATAGTAACTAAAAGAGGTGGTTTAAATCCCGGAACATGGATCCATCCAAAGCTAGCGGTTTTTTTTGCAAGATGGCTATCAGATGATTTTGCTGTTTGGTGTGATTTAAAAATTGATGAGCTGATTCGTAACCACCAACAACCTACATTCACTGACCAACGTATCAATGCCATCTTTCTTCTGGATAAACCCACCACATGGGAAAAGCGCTTCCAGCAACCTTTCTATCAAGCACTCAGCCGCATGTCAGGATTGCCCTACAACGGTCATGTTGGCGGCACCCCGTCATTGTTTGGCATGATCACCTCCAAGTGGGTGTATCAGGTTGTGCTGCCTGACTCAGTTTATGCTGAGGCAAGAGAAGCGGCTAAAGGCAGCGGGGACAAGATCCACCAATACCTGAAACCGGAAGCCCGGGAACTGGTCACAGAACAACTGAAAGCGGTCACTATATTGGCCAACGGCTGCGTGGACTACAAAGACTTTGAGGCACGTTGCGTTCAGTCATTTGGCAAGCCGGGTGAACAAGGTTGCTTAATCCTGCCGGTAGAACGGGAATTCAGTTATTCAGCGGTCAGGCATTAATTCCTTTGCGCTGGGTTATCGCCGTCTGTCGGTATTAGCTATGACATGTCTCCTTGCCATCGAGCGTACCGACAGAATCAAAAATAACCCATGCCCCCGAAGAAGACGGGTCATTATCAGCAACATCCGCTGTAGGCAGACGAAGAGATGTGACAGCCGGAGAGACGGCCTACATTGCCATCATGATTCAAGAGTCGTGATCGCCATGCAGAAAAGCAAAGTCCGATAATCGGATATTGGACGATAAATCACTTTCTGAATGTTTTTTCAGCATTTCATATCACCACAGTGCAAAAATTGTCGGGGTTATATCAACCCGCGCAGTTAATTATTCTGATTTGAGGAACAACCATGCCACAGAGCACATTCACCATCGATATCAAATACAACACTGAGGCATTAAGCCAACTGGAGTCACAGTTAGAGCATATCGCTGAACTGATGGAGCGCATTCATGGACGGCATGAGGTCGGCACGCAGCAGATGGAAAAACAATTTGGTATTGCAGGCAAGATCTTTGTGAAGTCGCCCACTATTGACTCTGCGAAGATAAATCAAGCCCGTGATGAACACCTCCGCCAGATAGTGCGCGAAGAGATACGCCAGTTCGTTGTCCGTGAGAGCGAGCGCGGCGGGTTGTTTTCGCGGTGGTGATGCCATGCCGCCTCGTATCCCCAGAGCCTGTCGCAAACGTGGCTGCCCTAAGACGACTACTGACCGCAGCGGCTACTGCCCTGACCATCTGCACACAGGCTGGCAATCTCACCAACAGGGCAAGAACCGGCATGAACGCGGTTATGGCAGCAAGTGGGACAAGTTGCGTGAACGGATCCTTAAGCGAGATAAATACCTGTGTCAGTCATGCTTACGACTTGGGCGAGCAGTAGAAGCCAAGACCGTTGACCACATCATCCCCAAAGCACATGGGGGAACCGATGCGGATAACAATCTATCCTCGATTTGCCATAGTTGCCATAAATTCAAAACAGCCCGCGAACGTCTAAAGCGATTCTAAATAATTAGAGGTGAATGTGACTGGATCAATTGATGCAGGATGTCTGCACGCTTGTAATAAACCCGCGATGAATATTTGCCGGGTTGAAGGTTGTGAATTAAAAGTACGTTCTCGCAATAGCCCTTATTGTGAAAAACACTACATGAGAGTGAGACGTCATGGTTCAACTGAAAGGCGTTCAACACTAAAACAGGGCAAGCTACAGCACTCTGGTGGTTACTTATTGGTATATGCACCCGATCACCCATTAAGGAGGAATAGCTGTAGAGTTTATGAGCATCGCGCCGTTTACTATCAGCATCATGGTGATGGACCATTCCGCTGCCATTGGTGTGAGTCTGTTGTGACATGGGATGATATGCATGTGGATCATCTTGATGATTGCAAAACGAATAATGCCCCAAAAAATCTTGTAGCCAGTTGTCCGACCTGTAACCAAAAAAGAGGGCACCATAAGGTAGCACGCGCTATGCGGCTACGCTCACATAGGCGATACACTGCTCATGGTAAAACGATGTGCTTAAATGAATGGGCTGGATACCTAGGCTTATCATTTGCAACCTTGCAATGGAGGTTAGATAGAGGGTGGGCAATAGAGAAGGTATTTAGCCCAAGGATAGGCAAGAGTGGCCCGCCTAGCAAACGGAAGCCGAAAGTATACAGTGACCAATTTCACATTTAGTTTCACGATAAAACCGTATCAACAGGAATGGTCATGAAGCGGTAGGGGGAGGTCAAATCTCTACCACTCTCACCCTTAAGGACCGCCGCCTTAGGTCTTTTTTTATACCCGCGAAAAATGAAATTTAAATCGGGTGTTTTTGTATCCCTTTTTCACTGTTTCCTGAATACAGGA
>NZ_JADEUF010000202.1 GCF_015163655.1 Xenorhabdus griffiniae
CAAGACTGACTCGCAAGACCTTATCTTTTTCAAAATCCATAGAAATGCATGACAGAGTCATTGGGTATTATTTGAACATTCGTCACTATCAATAAATTGGAATCATGACCAAATCTTATATACCAATCTAACTTCAAGATGAATGTAGGAATTAAGCCAGAAGAATATCCAGACTGGTTGGAGGCTATTGAAGATACTGAAGCTATTGATAGCTTAAAAGTAGAAGATATTCAGGGATATATACCGATATTTCATGAAGTCAGTGAAAAACTGGATCTTAATTTAGATAAGTATTTTAATAATCACCATTTTGGTGGGACCGCACATCCAGCGCAATCTATTCCAGATGAATTGAGTGAGTTTTATTTTGGATTTGATGAAACTCTGGGTGATTCCAATATAGGCGGAGATGGTGTGGCTCAAATAGATTTGTTAACGAACAAGATTCATTGGGCTTGTGGTTGATAGTGGTTATGTCAGTAATTATTTGAATATATTATTAACGTCGTGGCGATCTTGATCATTAAAAATTCAGATTTGATGTGGCTATTGGCGACATTACGTTTTACGGGGATACGCCAGAACCAGTTGTTGCACCTGCGGATGTGGGATATCAATCTGGAAGGCATTATATTGAACTGGTCTTGAAGGTAGTAAGAATCACTGTGAGTGGCAGGTGCCGAAACCGACGATCCGATTTTTGACCTTAGCCGGCTGAAAGCGTCGTAGCGGAATCTGCCGTTGGTGAAAAGACTACTGGAGCTATACACCGATTGTTCTGATGATAAGGAATAAAACGGATTAAAAAGAACAGGGCGGGTTTCAGTCACTTAGGAGGATGGAGTTTGACTGAACTGCCCTGCATCAACAGTAGATGGTACGAAAAGATAATTGATACCGAACTGGCATCGGCATCCCGCGAAGTTTACACCTCACTTGACATCAGAATCAATTACTGAAATCATTACCTTAAACAAGAAAAGGGTGACTGAAAAACAGTCACCCTTTTCTTGTTTTAAATGTTCCTAAACATCATAGCAGTGCAAATTGGACTGATTAGGCTTTAACATTTAATTAACTATTGATTGTTTTTCTGCTTTCCTATCTGACTGATTTAAATTATTTATATTGCTTATTGCGTGTTTTCCAATCATCGTAAAGCAAAAAAGCCGTGAGGGTTAAAAATGGTCAAATCTGGCTGCCATTTTACGTTCAGGGCTTGAAATAAAAATATTCATTTTTACGACATCGATCACAAATTACAGCGGGATGGATTCCGAGATAATCCACCCACCTCTAGGTCACTGCCTGCTGAGTACATTGGCTAATTTTGATGAACTGAGTCCCATCTCACGGGGGAGAGAGCCGCTAAGGTTGTACCACGTTTGCGTAGTGCAGCAATTAATCAGCTTGATGCCAGTCGTTTTGAACATTGTTGTTATTCATTTCTGCTACCTCTTCCATTAATTAATATTGATGGTGGCGATTCAGACAGGTTTAGTAGCCTTGACCATTAGATTGTGCTAATGGCGGGAATATTTTAACTAATTGTTTGATAATTAAACGACTAAGTTTAATGGCTATAATTCCTCTCAAGAGAGCACAAACTCAGAGGAAAATATGGACGGTTAAATCAATCTTTGTTGTTTGTTCTCGTTTCGCTGGCTGCACATATGACAGCCCAGCGACCCGTGATTCCAAGATCCATATTCTCTCCGTTAGTGTGACAGTGAAAATAACATTATCAATGTTGGTTGCTCGATACCCTATACTGAGTAAACGTAATGAAAACAAAACAAATCAAGGCAAGAATGAAAAGTCCCCACATTAAACCCGCAGCTGTTGTTGTATGCCCACTAGAGAAAAACCATAATACAATGGCTGCTCCGGCCATTTTTAGTGCGCCTTGTAAGGCACTGCCTGTCCCGGACAATTCTGGGTGTCCATGCAAACTTATCCCAAGTAATAATGGAGAAGACAGTCCACATCCTAGCCCTACCGCAAAACTATAAATAATGATAAATTCAATCGACAATACCTGAGTAAAATAAATAAAAATGAGTGCCATCGCTGTAAACAATACTAATAGTGGGAGTGAAACTTTCAGAATTCTTTCAGGTGTGGAATGTGACAACCATTTTTTTGTCAGCAACGAACCTATTACGATCCCAGCAGAATAAACCATAAACAGATATCCATTCTGTGATGAAGATAATTCAAATTGTGTCTGGAATACGAAAGGGCTGGCAGTAAAATAACCAATGGTAATAGCAAACAAAACGGCGGAGACAACACTGTATATAACAAAATTAATGTCAGATAACAGAATTCGAAAACCTGTTATTTGGCCATTGTCTGTTGATTTCATCGGTGATGTTTCCGGCAACGTCATTTTTACAAAAAATGCACCTATCAGCATCATTATGGTAAGAGCGATAAAATTAAACTTCCACGGCAGATATTCTGTAATATACCCGCCAATAACAGGTGCAAAAGCAGGCGAAACCTGTGATGCCATCGAAAAAATAGCCAGAGATTTAGATAATTCCGTCTTATCCCGGAAAGTATCACTGAGTATAGCTCTGCTAATAACTGGACATCCGCCTGCACCAATACCGGTCAGAAGCCGGAATAGAGATAATGCGTAAAATGATCCAGCCGTAGAAGTCAGATAATTACCGATAGCGGAAAATAATAAGGAAAATACAATGACAGGAATGCGTCCGTGTTTATCGGAGAGAGGTCCATAAAAAAGTTGGGATACAGAGAAACCAACGAGATAATAAACAACAAGGCTTTGTGCCTGATTGTCAGTAATTGCGAGTGTGGTCTTTATTATAGGTAGTGCCGGATTATAAAGATCACGCGATGCTCGACTTTCTAGATGAGATGACATAGTGAATTGAAATGACATAGCCCTGCCTTTATAACCTTAAGTTGCGAAACAAAGAGCAATAAAGGAACAAAAGGCTAT
>NZ_JADEUF010000203.1 GCF_015163655.1 Xenorhabdus griffiniae
AAAACATTAGGCTATTCAAAATCACCGGAAATGCATGACAAAGTCATCGGGACTTTTATCGAAAGAGAATATTATATTTAAGACCAATCAACATTTTGAATACGTGACCAAGAATTAGCCGATCAAGCCAATAGAGTGTTAATCGAATATCTTTACCCTAGTACCACAAGAACGGAATATCCTAATATTATTCTTATTGATAATGTGAAAGATACAGCAGCGACAACTTTAGCCTTAGCTATCAATTGGTTGGTCTATTAATCTTATCGATAAATAACCCAAGACTCATGCAACGGCAGTATATTATTGGCGCGACGAAAAAATCTATGCCATACTTTTTGAATCTCAAACAAGGAGTATACCATTATGTTTTACTCAAGATACTTAACTTATTTGGGAGTCATCAGTCTACTATTATCTGCCTTTGCACAAGCACAAGTACCATCTCAACAATTATCGCCAGACCAGACAAAATACCTGCAACAGCAAATTAATGAACAAGTTACAGATAAATCTGCTCTATCAATGGTAGAAAGTTGGTCAGATGCCAAAAAAGTGGCGGAGTTTATTTGTCGCCCTTTTGCCTTACCCATCATTAAGAAATATTATAAAGACACAGATAAAATTTTCCTCGGTATAGATTCAAAAGAGAGTATCAGACTCAAACAGCCTTCTGAATTGGTCGGCATCGGTATGTATAGGACGAATGATGGCTGGCATGACATTCGATTCTCCTGCAAATTAGATGCAACTGGCAAAGCTCGGTCATTCAGATTCTTTCCCATAAAGGAGAACTAAATGAAATATCTCTGGTTTATGTTACTTATTTTCTCCCCACTCAGTTTTGCGGCCAGTTTTGACTGTGCCAAAGCCAAAACACCGAATGAGAAAGCAATTTGTTCAAACCCAAAGCTAAATGATCTGGATGTGGAATTAAGTGTGAAATATCATTTTCTGCGCGGATTGTTTGCCATGGGCGTATCTGGCGAAATGTATGATAACCAAACTGCATGGCTGAAACAGCGCCACAAATGCAAGGGCGATACAACTTGTTTGCTGCAAAGTTACCACCAACGTATTAATCAGCTTGATACGCTGTATAATTCAATAGAGAAACCGATTTGAGAATAATTAACTGAAAACTCAAGGAATAATTTTCTTTCCTTGAGTTTTTTGTAAAAAATCCTGTTACTTTTTCTTATAAATATTTGGGCGAACTATTTGCCAAACACCATTTTCATAACTAACGGGAGAGTAGCCAAATTTTTCATATAACCAGGGTGCCGTTGACGTCACAAGCATAATTCTACGTAGCCGTTGCATAACGGGATGAGATTGACAACACGTTATCAACCAGTGGCCTAATTGTTGTTTTTGATATTCTTCCAAGACATAAACATCACATAGATAGCCGAACGTCGCAAAATCTGTGACAAGCCTGGCAAACCCTATTTGAGTTTTATCTTTATACAACCCAAATGTCAGACTGTTTTCAATAGCAGACCGTACCATTTCGAGATCAATACCTTCCGCCCAACGGGAACGTGTCAAAAATTGGTGAATAGCGGTAATATCTAAAAGCGATTTGTCTGTTGAAACTTGGTAGTTTTCTTTCTGCCAATGAAAGTGTTGTGCCATATTTTTATCCAACAGTAATAGTTATTTTCTTTAAAACAATATTTAACACCATGATAACTACTCAAAATAGCCTCTAATTTTTAGAGGCTAAACAAGAGAAAACATGAGGGCAGAATATTTACAAAAATTTTCATTTACAGAGTGATAAGTTTTTTACATAGGTTGTTGGTGACATCCATGAAATTTTGTTACAAACCAAATAGCCATCATTTTTTAGTTTAAAATTAACATAAGATGATACGGGCACACTCAAAATAAGTGAAACCAAAGCAATAACCCCAAACACCTTAATAAACTGGTCATAATATTTTGGTTTTCTTTGAGTTAGCATGAAATAGGTGGCACCTATAAGTCCGCATAAAACAAAAGGAAAGGAGAAAAATACAATAAAAACCCCCGCAGAAAAAGTTATTTCATTCTTCAATAAAACCAAAGAAAAAAAATAAGTAGTAACTACATACATGCAGAACAATACTATTGGAAAAATAAAGAATGCACATAACAGACGAACTTTATTGCTTACCATATTTATCGAGGCCACGTATTAAATATTTTCTGTAAATCAACTTCAGGAGAGCGGGGGTTCCTCTCTATCTGACTTTTTATAACTTCAATGATTTTTTCACTGATTTTATATTTTTTATCAATATAATCCAATCCGATAGTAACGGCCACTCCAACAAGCAAAACAATACCCGCTGAGACAATAATGCTTCCTCCTACTACTGCCATTGCACCTAACATTGTTCCTGCCGCCCATGTTACAGCAGCAGTAATAGCAACTTTAGCCATATCAGCCGTGATATTACCTATGAACTCCGCTAAGGTGTATTCATCTTTAAAGATGAGTTCGATCGTTCGATACATAACAGAAAAGATAATACAGAATTTAACCCCTTTCACAATATTTGAATTAAGGCCTTGCTGTCCTATCCCCATCGACAACATTTTAGGGTTGCTGGCACCATATCGTGTCCCTGTAATAATACGTCTAAGACCCGCATGTCCTGATATCTTAATATATCGTTTTCCGTGCTCTCCTACATACTCTGTCGCAGTAACACCTAATCGCCCAAACTCACGAATGATTCCATAAAAATCGAGCGAATCATGGATGTTTCCTGCGTAGGTAGAAATGGGATCAGTCCAATTAAATAAATAGGATAGAGAATTCGGTCGTGACATCAATTTATTGAATCATGTATAGTATGCCTATTTGGAGAACATTCAGATGGCAAAGATTGATGTGACCTGTCCCTCTTGTTGTGCAGTTAAAGGGAT
>NZ_JADEUF010000204.1 GCF_015163655.1 Xenorhabdus griffiniae
GCACGATAAGCATATTCAAGCTGAAAAGTACGGCGACAAGACAGGCAACGATAACGCTGACGTTCACCTTGACCCGTGCCATGTTTTCTTACCGATTCGGTTTGTTGACAACATCGACATTTCACTTCTACCGTTGCCATCTGATTTCCTGAAAAAGTGAGGAGTATACATGAGAAACAACAAATTGAATACGTGACCAGAATTTTCTCTAAGCGTTAGATTATGATTTTATTTTCAATAGATTTTTCAAATCTACTGGTATGCAATTTAACTTTACCAATACCTTCTTGAGTAATTTCAGCATTTCTCCAATCTAAGTCCTGAATAGGGCTACCTGCTTTAGTTGGGTCATATGAACGACCACTGTATTCATAAGACATCCCGTTATGACACTGGAAGTTCTTGAGAAAACAATTAAAGATACGTTCGACTATGCCAATGATAAGAAAGTATTTACTTATGTACATTTCATATGGCATGGTGGTGAACCAATGCTGCCCGGTATTAATTTCTATGAAAATGTTGTCGCTTTTCAGGAAAAATATAGCAATGGTATAAGCTACTTAAATGCTCTTCAAACAAATGGAACATTAATAACTCAAAGATGGTGTGACTTTATTAAGAAAAATAAATTTTTCATGTCGATATCTATTGATGGACCTAAAGATATAAATGATAAAAATAGAGTTACACATAAGGATACTGGGAGTTATAATAAGATTTTTGAAGGAATCAATAAACTAAGAAAAAATGATATTGATGTGGGTTGTGCTTTAGTAATGAGCAAAACAAATATAAATCATACGGATGAAATATATGATTTCATGCTTGAAAATAAATTACCATTTAACGTAATCCCATTAAATAAATCAGGAAATGCTGTAGATAATTATCAAGATCTCGGATTAGGTCCTGATGAATATTATTTACCATGGAGTAAATTATATGATAAATGGTTTTATGCAGAACCTGAAAATTACATTTTCTTGGATTCGCATGATAAGTGCAATTTCTGAAAAAGGCGGTCAGTTGCTATAGTAGGCATCTTTCTCGCCAAAGGGAAATGCACTATGGCCTATAAGCAACTGACCGAAATAAAAAGATATCAGATTTTCAGTTTAAAAGAAGCCGGCTTTACACAACATTTTATGGCAAAGTCGCTTGATCGAGCCCCATCAACAATTAGCCGAGAATTGAGACGAAATGGGGAGGCCAAGAAATATGATCCTAAGCAGGCTCAGATTAAGGCTGCAGCTTGCCGACATTTTGCGATAAAAGCGGCAAAAATAACATCAGAAATAGAAATTTGGGTCAAATAGTTAATTTGGCAAGATTTAAGTCCTGAATAAATTGTGAGTTATCTCAAGCGGGAAGCGAAAATATCTTTACATCATGAGACGATTTATCGATTGATTTATAAAGATAAAAAAATAGCGGTGATTTATGGCAACATCTTAGGATTGCGAGAAAACCGTATCTTAAATGCTATGGAAGTTATGAGCGAAGAGGAAAAATTAAAAATAGAGTCAGTATTGATAATCGCCCAGAACTTGTTGATAAAAAGCAACGTATTGGTGATTGGGAAGGAGATACCATAGTAGGCAAAGATCATAAAAGTGCATTATTGACATTAGTTGAGCAAAAGTCGTTATTTACTGTCATCATTAAACTTGAAGATAAAACAGCAAAAGGTGTCGCAAAAGCGGTAACAAGACATTTATCACTGATAAAACATAAAGTTAAAACAATTACCTTTGACAATGGCCTCTAATTTACCGAACATGAACTTTTCAGCAAAAATTTATTTTGCTCACCCGTATCCCCTCTGGGAAAGAGGAATAAATGAGAACACGAATGGATTAATCAGAGATTATTTCCCAAAAGGAACCGATTTTAATAAGGTATCAGAGTTGGAGGTTAACCTTGTGGCAAACCGATTAAATAATCACCCCCGTAAAACGCGAGGTTACAAAACACCGAATGAATTATTTAAAGGGACATCGACTCATTTACTTCGTTCATTACAGTGTTGCGCTTAATATGTGAATTCGAGTTTTGTTTCTGATTTTGTAAGAAAAACTCAGGAAATCCTATATGACTTTTCAAAATGGTAGGAGTGTCAAAGAAATTCAATCCCATTTTGAAAAGTCATATAGTCGGTATTTTGATATGAATTGTCAGCTTATTGAACGTAAGATTCGCAATAAATTATAAAAATGGTTAGAGTTCATTTTTTTCAATCAAAATGAACTCTAACCATAATGGATATCTTCTCTCCCGGTAAGAATGCTTGTGATTGCTATCATCTCTATAGCTACCGGCAAAATAGTTACCATGTGGGGCTTATTTTTATTGTGAGGTAGCTAGATCAAAAATTTAAAATATAATAATAGCGATATAAGGTTGCTTAGTAAAAATGGTTTTATTAAATATTTCTAATTATATAAAACATTTATCTAATTAGAAATTCTTCGTATCGTCATAGGGCTGTGATTCTTACGTTTTTGTCAGGTGATATAATTGCTAGATTAAATACTTTTTTTACACTATTTTGAATCGTAAGATATGTACTTTTCTTTAAAGGAGAGTAACAGTTAGCAGAAGGAGGAATTACCTGCCCATTAGGAATGGGAGTTTCTGCTAATGTAAGGCATTTACCCATGTAATGCCATTTATTCATTTTATTTTTCCACAGATCATTATATTTTTCAGCAGGACAAACAATATTTGCCCAAGGATCACATATCCATAATTCCTTTGGTAGATTATGATATAGTCTACCCAATACAGGTTTAAACACATCGTGATTAAAATCACCTATTGTTATAAATACATGATCATATATTCCTAACGTGCCAACTACTTGAATAT
>NZ_JADEUF010000205.1 GCF_015163655.1 Xenorhabdus griffiniae
GGCATAGCAGTGACCCTATTGACTTGGTGGAACAATCAGTAGATCACACAACGCTATGCTTGTCTATTTTCTGGGGATTCCTCAGCGCGTAGCGGGGAGATATAAACAATCACACTGATTTGTAAGCTGCAACTTGAAGTTAGATTGGTATAGAGCCTAATCCATAAGCTCTATACTTAAGTTTATACCTTTAATTTATCGCGCACAGCCATTAATGCAAATCCGAGTAAGTTGAGGCCATCCCATATCAAAGGATTATTAATGTTAGGAGTGTTTTCTGATAACCCGATCCCCCAAATACGGTCAACGGGACTAGCCTCAACTAATATTTGATCCCCAGTATTCAATAAAAACGCTGCCAAAGGCTTGTTTTGAGAAAACTTCGCTAAATTTCCTTCAATCACTATATTTAACCGATTTTCATCCCAAATCGACTGATTAAATCCACGTATTTCACGCCCATAGGCTTTTGCCGCACCTGGATTTTTAGCATTAATAATTTTTTTCAGCGCTTCATG
Organism: Xenorhabdus griffiniae; assembly: GCF_015163655.1. GTDB lineage: Bacteria > Pseudomonadota > Gammaproteobacteria > Enterobacterales > Enterobacteriaceae > Xenorhabdus > Xenorhabdus griffiniae. The sequence goes on from NZ_JADEUF010000205.1 coordinate 519, forward strand.
ATCATTAAACAAACGGGCTTTACCTGCCATCATATAATGTTCCGCACTGACATATTTGATACCATCAATAGTAAATGGAGCCGGATACCACTGACTTAAACAAGATTTAGTTATGTACTTGGAATGATTGGTTTTATGCCCCCAGAAAAAAAGATATTTCAGTTTTTTTCCTGTCTGGTGCAAATCACATAAGGTTTTAATATCCATATTAACTCTCTAAACATGCTAATTTATCTTTAATGCATAAACATTCCCTATCATACAAATTATTTTATGTTTGTCGATGCATATCACATTAATTTAATTGACATTGCATAAAAACAACCAAAATAAATGATAAATCACTTATGTAAAACAAAAAAAATAAGAATAACGACCTGTTTTTTGAATAAACCTTCATATTATTCTGAAATTATTTAATATTCAATTTACGGCCAATGGCAAATACAGAAACCAATCCCACCAAATCTACAGTGATTAAAGTACCCGCAAATAATATTTCACCTCTAAAAGCAAAAACAGTCGCAATGATTAAAATAAATACGGTAATGAAAAAGCCCATCCATTGCCCTCGCCTATCCCTGTTTATCACTCCATTCAACGCTTTATTCTGCTTTTCATGTTGAAAAACCTGCTCCTTTTCCCTAAGAGTGACTACTCTTTCAGCATAACCCGGCAAAATTGTTTCATAACTCTTCAATACTTCAGGGGATGGAAATGAGTCAAAACAATGAGATATCTCTTTATTTTCGAGTAAATCTCCATCTGACGAATCAGTATCTAAAGCACTGCGGTAATCATTTACGGGCATAATGTCAAGAATGCTCCCTATCGCTCTGAAGTAATGACCAATGTTAACGTTCACGTTTTCTCCCCCAGCAATATACACAAAAAACGCTTTAATAAAATCAGTGAGATAATTAAGTTCAACCTATAAAAAAGATGAATTAATCGCACTTCTGCTACCTTTGTTATTCACAATACACCTTGCTTTTGGCTAGGGAACGGGCGGCATTCTTCAGCTTTGTAGGTTCCATCTTCTTGACGGATTAAAAATATTTTCCGGCCTGAACGCAATGCCTTACTGATCGCTGTTTGATGAACACCGACCAAACGAGCCGCTTTAACTTGGCCATACAACTTTACATACTCTGATAATGGTATTTTTTCCATACGGTTCCTCCTTCTCTCAAAATAATATCTAAAGTATTAAATATTTCAATACTTTTAGTATTTATCATTTTAATAGCGTTGGTATTAAAATGATCCCATGAAAAAGAAACTTACAGCAGAACAACTTGCAGATGCAGCACGCTTAAAAGCGCTATTTGAGTCTAAGAAAAAACGGCTTGGCATCTCTCAGGAAACGCTTGCAGAAGAAATTGGCAAGACACAAAGTGCAATTTCACACTATCTCAACGGGATAAACGCCCTTAACCTGGAGATGGCGGCCTACTTCGCCCAAAAACTGGAAGTCAAAATTGCAGATTTCAGTCCATCACTGGATAAGCAAGCAAGAAAACTTGTCTCTGTCTTGTATGGTGATGACGCTGCATTTGCCAGTCATATGCTCCTGCATAAACAATATCCACTACTCGACTGGGTAAATGCAGGTAATTGGTGCGAAGATCTCGCTCAAAAATACCAGACAAACCGCACTGCGCGGGTATATGGAACCTGTGCTGAATGTTCACAACGTGCTTTTTGGCTGGAAGTAAAAGGTGATTCAATGGTATCGCCGAATGGACTAAGCATCCCGCAAGGCATGATCATTTTAGTTGATCCAGATGCTAAACCGACTCCCAACAATTTAGTTGTAGCAAAACTCGATGGAGAAAAGGAACTAACTTTCAAGCAGCTGATTACTGAAGGATATGATACGTTTTTAAAGCCATTAAATCCTCAATACAATATGATTCCCCTTAGCAATCAAGTACATATTATTGGAGTGGTTGTGGAAGCGAGGATTGGGAAATTGCCTTGAAAATAATGAACTAGACTTACCCGTTATCAAATGACACGACCAGTTATAAAAACAGCATTGGCCATAATGAACAGGGTATTATTTTTTAATTTATGTGGTATTGGCTGGATGCTCGCGATTATTGCCCTAGCCGGGTTACGAGAAAAAATGAAATATTCCAATATACCCAAAGGATTAAAGGGATTAGGCATTACTTTTATCACTGTCGGCCTTATGTCACTTGGATTTATGTCCAGGGCGGGATTCCACTTTGTATTTAATTTAATCAAAGATAAGCTGACTACGGAATTCTGCTGACCACGTTGCTCTTCGACGTTTAGCCACTTGACTATCTTTTATACTG
>NZ_JADEUF010000206.1 GCF_015163655.1 Xenorhabdus griffiniae
CCGCTAATATTATTTGAAATAGTTCTTAATCAACTCCTCAAATACCTCGCCAAAATCTACCAAAATATGGTTTTGATTTATTAGCACCGTTTTGTGGGGATCCCTCAGCGCATAGCGGGGAGATATAAACAATCACATTGATTTGAAGTTGGATTGGTATAGTAAAATAAGGCCTTACCAATTAAGTATTAATTTTCCTTTATTTTTCATCGAGAAACAGGATGACACATAGTTTAATCCTATTTCACTAAATAGCGTTTCAAAATGATAGGAATATTCCTTACGCCGCGCGGGGTAAGGAAAGCCAACATCTGATATTCTCAGTATTATGGAAACCTATTTATACCAATCTAACTTCAAGATGCATATTGTTTCTCCCCGCAAAGCGAGTGAGAAACAATAAGTTATGTTGTCTTACAATGAGTAACTTGAAAGGTAACGCGTATAGTAAAAAATTCTATACGCATTAAACTTCAAGCTGCAATTTACAACACGATATGAAACCTGATATCTCCCCGCTTCGCGGGGAGATATCACACGCATCTTGAAGTTAGATTGGTATAGATTAATCCTTTGAATTACAGCATAATATTAACGATAAAAAGGATTTAATCCTGACAACGTGTTTTTGACAATTTTCTTTTTTGCGCAGTTTCCCTTTGTAATTTCTTCTTCATGAAAAAGTTGTTCTCCTTGGAATCACATTGGCTATCAGCACACAATAATTCACTTACTAAAAGATATGAAAACAGCATCAAAAAACAATAACATCACGCCACAGTTATCTCCAGCGGCCAAACGCGCCAACATGACGGAGGAAGAGTGGAAAAAAGCAATAAAATTCGACCATACCGATACTGGCTGGGTTATTATGAGTATCGGCATGGCAATCGGGGCCGGCATTGTTTTCTTGCCAGTGCAGGTTGGATTGATGGGATTGTGGGTTTTCCTGCTCTCTTCCATTATTGGTTATCCTGCCATGTATCTCTTTCAGCGGCTCTTCATCAATACCCTGGCAGAGTCACCAGAATGCAAAGATTACCCTAGTGTTATCAGTGGTTATCTTGGTAAAAATTGGGGCATTCTGTTAGGCGTACTCTACTTCATTATGCTGGTGATCTGGATGTTTGTTTATTCCACCGCGATAACCAATGATAGTGCTTCTTACCTGCAAACATTTGGCATCACTGATGAATTAATGTCGAAAAATCCGCTTTATGGATTGGCATTAATCTGTGTATTAGTCGCCATCTCTTCCCGTGGTGAACAATTACTGTTCAAAATATCCAGCCTAATGGTCATAACCAAGTTATTTGTTATCGCGGCATTAGGATTTTCCATGATCGGTATGTGGCATCTTTACAATATCGGCGCCTTACCTCCCCTGGAACTATTGATCAAACAAGCTATCATCACGTTACCTTTTACGCTCACGTCCATCCTGTTTATCCAAACACTTAGCCCAATGGTGATTTCTTATCGCAATCGGGAGAAAAACCGTGAAGTTGCCCGTCATAAGGCACTGAGAGCGATGAACATTGCTTTTGCTATCCTGTTTTGTACGGTATTTTTCTATGCCATCTCTTTCACGCTGGCAATGGGACATGACGAAGCACTCAAAGCCTATGAACAGAATATTTCAGCATTAGCCATTGCCGCCCAATTTTTCCCCGGCGGTTGGGTTATTGCTGTCAGTATCATGCTCAATGTTTTTGCCGTGATGACTGCCTTTTTTGGTGTTTACCTTGGGTTTCGCGAAGCCAGCCAAGGCATTGCCATGAATATTCTTAGTCGCCTGATGCCTGCTGAAAAGATCAATGAAAAGTGGGTACAAAAAGGCATCATGGTGTTTGCCATCTTATTAGCATGGAGCGCGATCCTTCTGAATGCCCCTGTATTAAGTTTTACTTCTATTTGTAGCCCAATATTCGGCATCGTTGGTTGCCTTATTCCGGCTTATTTAGTCTACAAAGTCCCTGGCTTACGCCATTACAAAGAGATATCACTTGTCTTGATCATCTTTACTGGCATTTTGTTATGTGTTTCCCCTATCCTGGCCTTCGCCTGATATGAGGGCTTATTATTAAGGTTCATTCGGTGCGCCCTAAATTCTCATCTTTCTGTTAGAGGATATAAGGCGCATTTAACTAATCAACTCCCTACAAAATTTACTGTACTTATTCATTAAACAATTCTTTTAATGACACTTCTATACGCATTAAACTTCAAGTTGCAATTTACAACACGATATGAAACGTGATTCCTCCCCGTAAAGCGGGGAGAAATTACACACATCTTGAAGATAAATTGGTATATACGCATTAAACTTCAAGTTGCAATTTACAACACGCTATGAAACCTGATCTCTCCCCGCTTCGCGGGGAGAGATCACACGCATCTTGAAGTTAGATTGGTATATACTTAATTAATCATGAAAAATATCTATTTAATTAAATTTCACAAACAGAACAAAAAAGCAACCAACCCACTCAATTCAAACAAAGATATAGTAAACAAAAGAAATTATAACCAACGTTATCAAATTAACTAAATCTCTTCCTTTAACCTTGTGTAATTACAAACATTATCCCTTGTTCTCCCTTGATATTTCTCCTTTTTGGTCAAAAAAATGCATAAACTCAGAATAAAAACCCGATAACAAACAAAAAACTAAAATATTATTTCGAAAACACTAAGTAAAAGTTAATTTTCAATCAATAATAAGGCGTTATCTAAACAACTTAGATAAATCATTTACTTTTTCCACTAAATGCAGTAAAAATACAAACTCGATACACTTAAAGGGATTTTTA
>NZ_JADEUF010000207.1 GCF_015163655.1 Xenorhabdus griffiniae
GCACTAATCTATGTATGTAATGATTCTGAAGAAGAATTTTTAACAACAAAATCCATCCTATCCATATCAAATGCTAAGGTTTCATCTGATGCACACATAAATTTACGAATTAAGCGTATAAAGGAAAGAACCGAAAAACAATTTGATGGTTATAAAATAAGAAAGAATCAAATAATCGAAAAATATCAAAAAAGAAATGCATTTTCTATTTGATTTTTCAGTGTCATGTAGGGGCTGTATACACAATCCCTACAATCCGAATAGGAGACAGACAGTGAATTTATATAATTTTCGAATAGCTACAGTGGCGATTTGAATAATTAACAACCTGTCAGTACAGTAATAATATCTTTGGCAGGAAAAAACGCATTATTCAACCTCGCCGTTCTGATAATACACCTGCCTGATATAGCGTCCCCGTCCATCACCGTGCCCTAAATCCATTGATGCCAATGTGACCAAATCAGACAACTTGCTCCAACTCACTTCTGGACAAAAGCGAGTGAGTTGTACCAACTAAGACTCGATCTGACACTATTAATGATCTGATCGAAATCCAATCAGAAAGTCGGCTTTGTGCCAGGAACGGACATTGGCAGATAACCTTGTATTACCGCCACCTTTTTGTCTGTCGATTTCAGCCTGGACAGGGCGGGATACTATCAAACAAACTTCATCATATTCTTTCCATTTTAACCAGTTGAGTTCATGGGGGTGTCCATTTCATTATGACCCATGGAGTGGCTTGCATTAGATAAATATGTTTGTATCTGGAAACTGATAGATTTTTGAGTTCAAAATTTCATTCCATCTTATGTGTTTTTAATTACCAAGGAACTATGGGATTCTCCCTATCTATCGCATGCCGTTAACTCTGGATCACCCAGTACTTTCAGTATCTTACTCGCTGTCATTTTGTACAGTGTAACCTTCAAATTTGTACAAACCAAGCTCGGTACGAAAATCAGAATAGCAATTTTACGTATCTTTCTGGTTTTAGGACTGGACCTTGCCGAGTGCGCAAGCCTGTTTACGCCATTGAAAGCGGTGTGAATGACTATACCTCGCTCATTACCGACATTGCCAGAAGCGGATATTTGAAACACCACAGCGTGCTAGCCAATGGGGAGTTTAGCAATAGCCTATTCATAAGTCATCTGAAAAAATTATCAACGGCATCATTCCACTCGTGCCCCGAAATAGACCACTCCCGATTAATTGGGGGTGGAAAGCCGCTCCGACAGTATCCATTTTTAGTATCGAAATTAAACACACCGTGCGGATAACCATTAATCAAAAGCACACATTTCCTGCTGTCTTCTGACCAGCCAATCTTTACGTCAGATGGAATTTGCCCGTCTGAAACTTCTTCTGCATTGTAAATATGCAGAGCATCCTGAATGGGGTTACCATCAACAGTTTCATCAAGAGCATAGAAATACCCAGTTTCTCCATCGTCTTCAAACACTGCAGCAAATGAACTTTCCGGAGCCAGACTTTCTATCACCTGCGCTTCACCGACAATGAGTTGAGCCTGAACCGTAACCAGTATTGCCATTTTGAATCTCCTTATAATCTATACCTGTGTACTCTCCAATATTGCAGGTTTCAGTGTAAATAACTAGGACCTACTCCCCATTGATTAACGCAATTTATTGGTATTGATGTTCTCATTTAATCTCACATCCATTGCTTACCCTGAATCACCTAACAGTGTAATTCTTAGGGTGTGAATGACAATACCTCGCTCATAGCTGACGGTCAGGCAGGGTAGCGATTAATCTAGATAATTACCTTTATCAGGGAAAATAGTGTTATTCCGCCTCACCTTCCTGGTAATACACCTGCCTGATATAGCGTCCTCGCTCATCGCCATGCCCTAAATCCATCGATACCAGTGCCTGTGCTTCCTGCTCGCTGAAACCCTGCGCTTTGTAATATGCACCGGATTGCTGGGCAAAATGGTAGCGCATACTGTGTGGGGCTTTCTCACCCGTCAGTCCTGCACTTCTGACAATATATCGGTAACGATCTATGGCCTGCGTGATCGTGGGTTTATCAATCAGTTTGCCGCTACGCCCTGTCTGTTCACACTCGGCGTAGGCAATAGCGTGTTGTAAGGCTTCCCGATCCAGTATCAGCGTCTGTCTGGGCCGCCCGCCTTTGGTGCCGAAGACTACCCGCACAGAGGTATGTCCGTTTTCCAGCGCTTTTTTCCAGGTGGCTAAGGATTTATAGGCTTCTACCGCTTCTTTGGTACGTAACCCCAGCACATAGGCCAGTTGCATGACCGCCGCCACGCGCCGGTCTTTTTGCTCAACCTGCTGGAAAACCGCCTGAAATTCCGCAGGCATTAATGCTGTTTTAGTGCCTGTGCGACTCGTCTCGACAATACCCAGTGCCCGGTTACTCAGGCGGGCGTTATCCGGTGCGGCCAGTTTATGCTTGCCCGCCTGCCTTAAAATCGTCCGCAGTGCTGACATCTCATTTTGCAGGGTTCGGTGGCTGATCTTGTTGGCCTTACGCTCAGCAATATAGCGCTCAATGTATTTGGCTTTCAGGCTGTCCATTTGTCGGAGCTTAATGCCTTTATCCTTTAGAAAGTTAACGCGATGCTCAACTTTAACACCCAATAACGAGCGTTTGTTGAAGCCAGTCGCGTTGTTTTTTACCTTGTTTAAAGTTGGCAAAAATACCCAATGTGTGAGAAA
>NZ_JADEUF010000208.1 GCF_015163655.1 Xenorhabdus griffiniae
CGGCGACCTCGGCCGCTGGCTACCTGATGGCGCAATTGAGTATCTGGGACGCAATGATTTTCAAATTAAGATCCGTGGCTTCCGCATTGAACTGGGGGAAATTGAAACCCAATTGCTGGCTTATGAAGACGTCAGCGATGCTGTGGTGATCGCCCGTGAAGAAGAAAGCGGTGACAAACGCTTAATTGCTTATGTGATCCCCAAAGCCGGCATCACATTAAAACCGGCGGATTTACGTGAATACCTCGGTGCCCGCCTGCTGGAATATATGTTACCCCGTGCCTTTGTTATGCTGGATGCTTTCCCGATGTCTGCCAACGGTAAACTGGATCGTCAAGCGCTGCCGGCACCGGATCAAAGCGCTATTGTCAGCCGTGAATATGAAGCGCCACAGGGCGAAACCGAGCAGAAACTAGCGGCAGTCTGGCAATCGCTGCTGGAACTGGAACAGGTCGGGCGCCATGACAATTTCTTTGAACTGGGCGGCCATTCCCTGCTGGTCGTCAGCCTGATCGAACAGTTGCGCCAGCAAGGGCTTTCTCTGGCGGTCAGCGCGGTCTTCGCTGCCCCTACCCTGGCCGCCATGAGCGCCCGCTTACATCAAAAGCAAGATGCAGCGCTAGCGGTTATTCCGCCTAACCTGATCCGCGAAGACAGCCCGCAGATTACGCCTGCCATGCTGCCACTGGTGACATTAACCCAGCCCCAAATTGACCGTATTGTTGACCATGTCCCGGGCGGTGTCGCCAATATTCAGGATATTTACCCGCTTGGCCCCTTGCAGGAAGGCATTCTGTTCCACCATTTACTCACAGAAACCGGTGACACCTATCTTGAAAATATTCTGATGCACTTTGACAGCCGGCCACGGTTGACGAGTTTCTTGCAGGCGTTGCAGCAGGTGATTAACCGGCACGATATCCAACGCAGTGCCTTCCACTGGCAGGAGCTTCCCATTCCCGTGCAGGTGGTCTACCGTCATGCGCCCCTGCCAATCACAGAGCTGACGTTATCCGCAGAAGAAAGTGCCGAAACCCAGCTACGGCGTCTGACTGATCCGGACAGCATACGGTTAGATATTACTCAGGCGCCATTACTGGCCGCTTATATCGCCCGGGATCCTGCCACCGATCAATGGTGGTTAAGCCTGCTGCATCACCATCTGGTTTGTGACCATCTGTCACTGGAAATTATTTTCAGTGAAGTGCAGGCACTGATCCTCGGAGAAGCCGCACACCTGCCCGCCCCATTGCCTTACCGCAATTTTATTGCCCAGACCCGTCAGGTGCCGATTGAAGTGCATCAGGCTTATTTCCAGCAGTTACTGGGCGACGTGGAAGAACCGACGCTGCCGTTTGGGTTACTGGATGTACAGGGGAATAGCCGCGATAAGCACGATAAAATTGTGGAAGATATTGTCACCTTAGATGAGGAACTGGCCCAAAATCTCCGGGATTGCGCCCGTCAATTGGGGATGAGTGCGGCCGTGCTATTCCATGTCGCCTGGGCGCAGGTATTGGCACAGTGCAGCGGCCGCGATGATGTGGTATTCGGTACAGTGTTATTGGGCCGCTTACAGGGGGGCATGGGCGCTTCACAGGTGCTGGGAATGTTTATCAATACCCTGCCAGTCCGTATCCAGTTACAGGCCCGTACCGTAAAACAGGCGGTACAGGAAACCTACCAGCGCCTGAGTGAATTACTGGATCATGAGCAAACCCCTCTGGCGATTGCCCAGCGGTGCAGCGGCGTGCCGGCTTCATTGCCACTGTTTAACAGCCTGCTAAATTTCCGTCACAGCCCGCGTGATGAGGAAGCGGCGCATTCATCAGTTTGGGACGGTATTCAGGTGTTGGACAGTGAAGAGCGCAGTAACTACCCCTTATCCCTGGACATTGATGATTTTGATGACGGATTTGCACTGACCGCACAATGCAGCCAGCAAATTAATCCGGTACGCATTACTGCCTATATGAAGACGGCACTGGAAGGCATTGTGGCCGCGCTGCAATATGCACCTGAGCAACCTATCCACACTATCGATATCTTGCCACGGGCCGAACGTACCCAACTGCTGGAAACATTTAACGATACCGTTGTTGAGTATCCGCAAGATACCTTAATCCATCAACTGTTTGAACAACAGGCAGCACGCACACCGGATGCAATTGCATTGGTCTTTGGTGAGGGCGAACTGAGTTATGCGGCACTAAACCGTCAGGCTAACCAACTGGCACACCAGTTGATTGCCGCGGGGGTACGCCCCGATGATCGCATCGCTATCTGTGTTGACCGCAGTCTGGATTTAATTATTGGTCTGTACGCTATCCTTAAGGCGGGAGCCGGCTATGTGCCGCTCGATCCCGAATACCCGGCCGAACGTCTGGCGTATCAACTGTCGGACAGCAAACCGGTGTTATTGCTGACACAGCGCCCTTTACAGGGACTGTTGCCAATATCAGATATGCCTGTCTGGTTGCTGGACGATGAAAACCACCGCAATAACATGGCAAAACAGCCGATCCATAATCCGGATATTCAACTTCAACCCCATCATCTGGCTTATATTATCTATACTTCCGGTTCCACCGGCCAGCCCAAAGGCGTGATGCTGGAGCACCGCAATGTGGTGAACTTTATCCATGCACAGCACCAGACCAGCGAGCCACAATCAGGGGATCGTATCCTGCAATTTGCG
>NZ_JADEUF010000209.1 GCF_015163655.1 Xenorhabdus griffiniae
AAATATTGGGTTTAGTTTCAGTGAGTAACTAATTGTTAAGCATTATTCGCTTGTTGTTGGGTGAAGATGGGTTTATGTGTTGCTGTACCTAATCTTTGAGGGAATTATTATGTCTCAGTTTCACCAAGCAGCTTATAACACACTCAGACAATCTATTCGCATGTTTGAACGTGCTGGTGTCTCGTCATTATGTGTACCGATTGCAATCAGTAACTTACGGGCTCAATATCCCCATGTTTTTGGTGGTACCTACCATCGAACAAATACATTGCTCAACGAATTAGGATTTGTTTCCAGAAATGTAGACTCGTTGATTGCAGATGGTGCATCTTTACAACTTCGTACTATTGCCGGCCGTAGCCAACGAATATTAACCTTACTTCCCCACCGCTGCGATATAAGTCAGAGAATTTACGAGCAAGCAATACTTCCCTATATAGTCAATGGTCTCAATGGGGTCAGTGTGGATTTTGCTACGATTGTCCAGCTCCAATACAGCGATATTGTAGCGGCAGGAGTGATGACTTATTTGAGGCGTTCAGGAAATTATAACTTCTGATAGTTCAAGATATTCACCACCTCAGAACAAATGATACTGAGGTGGTGGCGTGCCTATTTGATAAGCGCAGCCGCATACTCAATTAACCAGACTTTGGGTGCTACAACTATCTGAATGACAGTAAACGCACAACGTAGGGAGGTAAAACCAAGCGCACAAACAACAGCAAAAAGAACTATATACACGCCACCTTCATTGTAAACATAGCTCTCTGTCGCTCTCTTCCATATGTAGCCAGCCAATAACGCCAGTGCCAGAAACAAGATAAACAACAAACCATTTACCCATAGCTGCCAAAGCATCAATTGTTCTATAACCACAGGCAGCTGATCTTTGCCAAACCCTATCATGCCGTCGATGCCAGACAGTGTCTTGTTAATTAGTTCGGCTAATGCCTTGTCAGTGTTTTCCATCTTTTCCTCTGCATTCAGCATTCACATACTCCTGCAAATATCTCAGTTTTGCTCGGTCGTTGATAATGCCTTCTCGGACATCGAGAACAGCTTGTCCAGCTTCTCTACTGAGTTCGACGGTGGTGTCATTGACCACGCTGCTGGAGGAAGCGGTTTCAGACACGGGACAGACGGCTTTGATGCGCAGCTTGCGACGGCCAGCGGCAACATCAGCGCGCAAAGTATCGATTTCAGTCTGGGCATTGGCGAGTTCCTGAGTGTGTTTGGTGTCCAGCTCGTGGAGTTGCTGAATTCGTGCTTGCTGGTTGGTGTTGATGGCGAGTTGTTCGTCATACTGTAGCTCTAACCTACGGTATTCTTCGGCCTTGTTCTGATACTCACTGTAGTAGAACCAGAGCAGGCCAGCGACAATCACCATTGCACCCAGAGTGAAGTACTGGCTATTGAGTTTCATATCACCCACCTTATTCAGTGCGTGTTGTTTTACCCTTACCTATTTCAGTCAGAACGAGATCCAACACTAAGTCAGTGGCTTGCCCGACCAATCCCCTTATCTTGCTTTCATGTTCAGGCCTGACAGACTTCCATGCATTAAGGCCCGTACCAAACACACTAGCGAGCTGCTTGTCTCTTTTTAACTCAGCACAGGCCTGATTTAGTTCTTCCATCACGTTACGTTTACGGGGATTAATCACTACACCCTTTGTCCAGTATTCATAAAGCACATCGTCGCATTCATCCTGATAGCGGATCACCTTATCCCTAATTTCAGGCTTAACTTTATTGGGGCTAATCGTGGCTAACCAGCCAGCCAACTTACGAAGGGCAAGGCAGGTCATTAATTGTAAGCCACCTTTTGTAGGTATTGAGATTTCCTCAACACCTTTACTAAATCTTTGTTTTAACTTGGTATATTGACCTGCCCAGTCCATCCCCATACCTTCGACAATAGGTCTCATTGGCACGTAGGGTTCATTGTTGTATTCCACTACATAAAGTTCATCATCATAAAAAGGGACTGTAATTGTATGCATCTTGCGTATTCCTATAGAAATAAGAGCCTGCTGACGTAGAAATATCGCCCATGAGAGGTCGCCACCTGGCGATAATTCTCAGGCTCTATTTCTATAAGCTCATGATTGGGTTTCGCGCACGTCAGTACGCAGATAAAAAGAAGCCCCGCAGATACGAGGCTCAGGATTCAGATTAAGCTGTAGGCTTTTTTGAATGTTTCTTCGGGGTAAGGCTGCTTGCCATTCTCCATCTGGATCATCGCCTTGACTAATGCTGTCATGACACGCTGATTGTTAACATCAATCACCGCATCGCGAGAGATATCCACCATATCGCTGACATAGGCAATGTAACTCTCGGTGTCATTTTCTATCTCCGGTGCCCAGCGAGAAATAAACTGGCGGATGGTGTTATGGCCATACTTGAGTTTGTAATTGCGCAGGATTTTGAGCATCGCCCGAATACCATATTCTGGTGCGATAAACTGACAGAATGACTTATCAGTCTGCCTGCTGCATAACCCCTGCCATTTGTCCCCGTGGCGAATGTTGCCAGGATTGTTATTGCGAATGCCTCTGCTCACTATTTATCCCCCAACCGTTTATTAATGGCACGAACAGCAAACTCGCGGATTTTCTCAACACCAATAAATCCAACAGCGCCTCCAATGGCAGGGGCAAAACTGATAGGAATGCCGAACAT
>NZ_JADEUF010000021.1 GCF_015163655.1 Xenorhabdus griffiniae
GTTAATATAACAAAATCATTTACTATAACAATTTATTTACATTAGACTTTTGATATAAAAACATCCATAGTCACCTATGCTTTTTTCAATTGAATTTTTAATTAGTTAGTCATTTCAACCAGTCACATAGATAACGATGTGACTGGTGCCTCATTTCCCCTGTACTATGGCTTCAAATCTTAATAGTTCTGAACTAAAAGTTCTATGCATTACTAAAATTTTCTGTCTCGATACAGCTGATTTTGTTAAAGTGTGCCAGTCGATCTTTAGGCCATCTTGAAGGGATTTCGAGATCATTTTATGACAACTGATATTAATTACTTTTCATTACAAAGTATTTAATAGAAATTAACCATAAATGCACCATAAAAGTAAGATGTAATCCTTAATCCGTGTTTTAGGAACATTTGATGGAAATTGTAACAGACCTTATTTATGCACTCTGGCACCAAGATTACGAAACATTGGCTAATCCGTCGTTGGTATGGGCGATCTACATACTGCTATTTACCATCCTGTTTCTGGAAAATGGGATATTACCTGCGGCCTTCCTACCGGGCGATAGTCTGCTCATATTAGTCGGTGTTTTAATTGCAAAAGAGGCCATGAGTTTTCCTATAACATTAGTCATTCTCACCACTGGCGCCAGCCTCGGCTGCTGGATCGGATATCTTCAGGGAAGGTGGCTTGGCAATACAAAATTAGTTCAGGGCTGGTTGTCACATCTTCCTGCACATTATCATCAACGCGCACATAACTTATTCCATCGTCATGGCTTATCTGCCTTACTGATAGGGCGTTTTCTCGCTTTTATCAGGACATTACTGCCCACACTGGCAGGCCTTGCGGGGCTAAAAAATGGACGATTTCAAATATTCAATTGGCTTAGCGGGTTCCTGTGGGTCATTATTCTAACAACATTGGGTTATGCCCTTGGGAAAAGCCCTCTGTTCCGCCAGTATGAAGAATATCTGATGAGTTTTTTGGTGCTGCTACCTGTAGGTCTATTACTCATTGGCTTAATTGGCAGCCTGACTGTTATTTGGCGCAAAAAGCGCGCTAATAAACCTCTATCATAACTTTTTTCTTTAGTGCCCCTGTGGTATCACCGCGAAAATACCACAGGATATCGCTCTTTTCGTTCCTTTAAGATTAGAATAAAACTTCAAGTTGCAATTTACAACACGCTATGAAACCTGATTTCTCCCCGCTGAGCGGGGAGAAATCACACGCATCTTGAAGTTAGATTGGTATATATTGTGATAATTTTTCATCTATTCATACTTTCATCTCTTGATAAAAACGTCTATGTTTGAAATTCATCCATCGTATATTTAAGGAGACAGGCAATGCCACAAAAGAAAAGCTCTGAAGATCTACGTGCTGAATTACAATCTCTTGCGGATACGCTAGAAGAAGTCCTCAATAGCTCCGGTGATAATTCAAAAGCGGAACTGGAAAAACTACGCAGCAAGGCAGAAAGAACGCTGAAAAACGCGCGTACTACGCTCAGTGAAGCGAGTGATAGACTGGTAGGTCAAACCAAAGAAATTGCAGGTCATGCGGATAATTATGTTCGTGAAAATCCGTGGGCCGGTGTCGGTATAGGTGCAGCAATTGGCGTTGTATTGGGCGTTTTGCTTTCAAGGCGCTGATATGACTCAATCCCCTCACCCAAAAGGCCCAGGAAAAGGGCTCTTTGATACTGTACGGCGAGTAGCAGCCATTGCTGTTCACATAATTGAAACTCGTATCCAACTCGTTGCTGTTGAGCTGGAAGAGGGAGCGGCAACACTGGTACAACTGCTACTGCTGGTAGGATTGACATTACTATTCGCAGGCTTTGGCCTGATGTGCCTATTGGCACTAATATTCTGGGCCATCGATCCAGCCCACCGGATAATAGCAATAGCTGTCACTGCCGGAATATTACTGCTCCTCGCCGTATTTAGTGCAATATGGACGATAAAAAAGGCGCGAAAGCTGACCTTTCTTAACGCAACTCGAACACAATTGCATGTTGACCGTAAAATGCTGGAGGATGATTCTCATGAATAAATCGGGGTATCGCCAACGGAGTTTGCGCAAGCAGCAGCTATTAAAAGAGATCCAGCAGCAACGACAGTTACTAGCGACTTATAGCCAAAACTGGCTTGACGTGACACAGCCCTATGATAAAGGCTGGCAAACCCTCATGGCTTTCAAGCCTTATATCGCCATTGGATCTGGCCTTGCCCTGCTTTATGGACTCCGCCATCCCAGGCAGCTTCATCGCTGGTCACGTCGTATCATCAACATCTTCGGGATTATAAAAATCGTACGAAATACACTATACAAAAATTAATACCTACAAATTCCTTCAAAAAAACTGCATGAAATAGTTAATATTCCTTACTATCAACTCATGATACCTCTCCATAGAATACCTCCCATCAGATAATGACTAACAAATCGTGCTATTCAGTCCGTTTTTTGAACAACAAAAGCTAAACAGATAGTTTATTTATCGCAACCTGCGGTATTTGTGGAGACAATCATGAAAAAATTTGAAGATAGTGGCCTGTTGGTTGCCCGTATTTTAATATCCGTTCTTTTCATTATCGCAGGGTATGGAAAACTAGGTGATGCCTATGCAGGAACGCAGCAATTTATGGAAGCCATGAAAGTGCCAGGAATTCTATTGCCACTGACCATCTTACTTGAACTGGGGGGCGGACTTGCTGTGATGTTCGGCCTGTTGACCCGCACCACGACGGTGTTTACATTTATTTTCTGTATTCTGACCGCGCTCCTGTTCCATAGCGATTTTTCAAATGACCTGAACCTGACTATGTTCCTGAAAAACATCTCCATTAGCGCAGGCTACCTGTTACTGGCGATGATGGGGCCAGGAAGATTCAGTATTGACCATGTAATGAAAAAAAATTGGTAATCAAAGAAAAACAGCTTATTTCCCGTTCTTTTTATCGCCCCTTTCTGTATTCGCAACAAGGGGCGTTATGATATTCACTACACGCTTTTTATCTTGCAGCACGAACCTGAATTATTTTTTCTTACATGTTATTGCTTTGCAAATAATTTAGGGATTTCACGCAAGCACCAGGATTTGGCTTCGCCCATACTGTCACGCCGCCATGCCATGATAATGGTGGTTTCATGGCTGTATTCCGAACCAATAACCCGTAAATGACCTTCGGCAATATCTTGTTCCACCATAGGGTATGGCATGGTTGCCACGCCTAACCCAGCCAAAAGTGCCCGACGTTTATCTTCCAGTGAACTCACGGTCAAGCGCGGTTGTTTATCCAATAATTTAACTGTCAATACCGGACGTTCTCTTGCCGTATCAGCGACAGCTATTCCACGATATTTCACCCGTGTAGCATCAGACAAGGGTTCGGGTTCATGATGAATAGGATGATCTGCACTGGCAACATAGACATTGTTAACAGAATAAAGCACCCGCGAATTCACTTCGGCTGACGCCCTGAAATGCAGATCAGGTGCAATCACAATATCAGCATATCCTGTTTCCAGACGTTCCCAAGCGCCTGCTAATACTTCCGTCATTAGCGAGAGTTGCGTATTCGATTTAGCCGCCAATTTATCCACAAGAGGAAACAACGATGCTATTGGGAACAACGCTTCACACACAATAGTCAGGTGGGTTTCCCAACCACGGGCAAGCGCTTCTGCATCTGCGGCCAATTTATCTGCAGCTTCAAGTAGTAACCGTCCTCGTTCCAGTAGCATCCGGCCAACATTAGTAAATTTTGTGCGGTGGCCAGAGCGATCAAACAGCACAACATCCAATTCATCTTCCAATTTCTGCATAGTGTAACTCAGCGCAGAAGGCACCCGACCCAACTCATCCGCTGCCGCAGCAAAACTTCCCCGTCGGTCTATCGCATCCATTACCCGCAGGGATTCCAAAGTAAGCGCACGTTCTTTACCCATATTTTTCTCAATCAGGAATTTTGAATATAGCCACCAGATTAACTGGCTAACATTTCAACGTCCAGATAATTAAGATCGACAGTCATAGATCTATAGTTGAAGAGATAACAGCATGATAACAATGAGAACAGCAAATCAATGCGGAAAAGCCGATTATGGCTGGTTACAGGCTCGCTATACTTTTTCATTTGGTCACTATTTTGACCCAAAATTTTTGAACTATAGGACATTGCGTGTTCTTAATCAGGAAGTTTTGGCACCGAAAGCCGAGTTCCAACCCAAATCTTACCCACATGTTGATGTCCTGAATATTATCCTGCAAGGAGAAGCCCAATATCGAGACAGTGAAGGCAATAGCTTCCATGCACGCCAGGGAGATTGTTTGTTATTTTCGGCACGTCAAGGGATCCGTTACAGTGAACACAATACCAGTGACACACGCCCATTGACACGGCTGCAACTCTGGCTCAATGCCTGCCCTCAGCAAGAAGCACGGCCATTACAGCATATAACTCTGCCAAACAAACCACTTACCTTACTGGCCTCTCCTACGTCAGAAAATCACAGTATGCATCTGCGCCAACAAGTATGGATAAGCTATCTCGTACTTAAACCTCATGACAGTCAAATTTTGGCTTTACGTGGCAACCATGCTTACCTGCAATCCATCAGTGGCAAAGCAATAACTCACGGCAACCAAAGCGGGGGTGTAAAGATTAATTGTGGGGATGGTGTATTTATTCAGGAAGAGCAGGAGGTGTTGTTACAAGCGGAGACGCCATTTCGCGGCCTGCTGATTGATTTAGCTGATTGATAATTTCTTATTTATAAAGAAAAAGCCCTATAAAGCATCTGCTCTATAGGGCAAAATCCGTGAAGTTGACCGATAAGCCGGGTTCTGTCTTGGACAGCCATTCATCTAGGCCAGCACTTGCGCACTGGCTCAAGCAACCTACCCGGGTTCGGTACGGGCCGTACCATGCGAACCCCTATTTGGTCTTGCTCCGGGTGGAGTTTACCGTGCCACGAACTGTTGCCAGTCGCGCGGTGCGCTCTTACCGCACCCTTTCACCCTTACCTGATCCCAAACAAAGCTGGGCCATCGGCGGTTTGCTCTCTGTTGCACTAGTCGTAGGCTTTCGCCTCCCAGACGTTATCTGGCACCCTGCCCTGTGGAGCCCGGACTTTCCTCCCCTTTACTTCTCCCGAAAGAGCGGTAAAGCAGCGACTGTCTGGTCAACTCCGGCGCGGATTATAAGAGGTTTAATACCCAATGTATAGGGTTTTCACGCGTCTTCTTCAATTTGTCCCAAGAGCGTGTTTTGATCGAGCGAATAACGGTACAAGGCATTTTTCTTCACACCGTGGATCTCTGCCGCCAATGCCGCCGCCTTTTTCAATGGCAGCTCTTTTTGCAACAATGCCAGTGTCCGCAAAGCTTCCTGTGGTAAGCTATCCTCGGCGGGCTTCTGATACCCTTCCACAATCAAAACCATTTCGCCACGGCGACGAGTTTCATCTTCCTTAACCCATGCCAGAAGCTCACCTGCGGGCATTCCTTGAATCGATTCCCACGTTTTGGTTAATTCCCGAGCCAACACGATATAGCGATCGGCTCCCCACACTTTCACAATATCTTCTAAACTGTCTAACAGACGATGTGTCGATTCGTAGAAAATCAGTGTACGCGGCTCTTGCGCTAATTCACGCAAAGTATCCTGACGTCCCTTACTTTTAGCCGGCAAGAAGCCTTCATAACAAAAACGATCTGAAGGCAAGCCGGCAGCAGACAATGCTGTAATGGCCGCACAAGGACCTGGTAGTGGAACCACATTGATACCGGCTTCACGGCAACGGCGCACCAGATGATAACCCGGATCGTTAATCAACGGCGTACCGGCATCAGATACCAATGCGATACTCGCCCCTTGTTCAAGTTTCGTAATCAATTGATCTGCTTTTTGCTGTTCATTATGATCGTGAAGTGCGAACATGCGCGCATTAATGGCAAAATGTTGAAGCAACAAGCCAGTGTGTCGCGTATCTTCGGCAGCAATCAGATCGACATGTTTAAGAACTTCAAGAGCCCGCTGAGTAATATCCCCCAGATTTCCAATAGGGGTTGGCACAACATATAGCGTGGATGTCGTAACCACTGCTCGATTGGTTTGATTCATTGTTTCATCCGAATGACCGATTTAAAATTGAGCATCTATGAAAAAAACATCACTGGATACAGTATGCTTCCCTCAATTTTTGTGCGTTTAAAAACTGGTTTAATTTATACAGCGTTGCTGTCAACTATCATTATTGCAGGATGTACCATGCCCGAACAGCAAGGGCAACCAACTTCTAAGCCTCAGGATAAGATCAGCGCAGAGATTAACCGCTACCAAGCTATTATTGACGCAGCACACAATCAACCATCGTTGGATGTGATCCGTGCTTACATTGCATTGGAATCTTTCGCAACAGATGAAGCTGCCCGCCAGAAAAACTTTGATGAAACCTGGCAATTACTGACGCAACTTTCCCCGCAGCAAATGAATGAATTGGTGATTAATGCCAATGAATATACGTTGCAGGGCTGGCTTGATTTACTCAATACCTATCAGACCAATAAACAGGATCTCGATAAATTGCGTCTCGCTATTCACGATTGGCAAATCCGTTATCCAAATAACCCTGCGGCCCACAGTTTACCCACAGCTCTGCAACACATGTTGCAAGAAACTGAAAACAGCCATGCCACAATTGGGTTATTTCTGCCTTTGAGCGGCCAGGCCAAAATATTTGGTGACGCCACTCGCCAGGGTTTCCTTGATGCTCAAAAAGGCCTGCCAGAATCACCATCGCCAACAAATACCACCGATCCAAATGGTACGGTTAACGCCGAACCCTCTACCAGCCCTGAAAATACCAGTGCTGTAAATTCAGGGAATGCTGATCCCGCCACACCTGAACCCAAAATGGGGATGATTGATAGTGCACCTACCAATGATCAGACCGTAAAAATCTATGATACCAACAGCCAGCCTCTTACTGAACTGCTGGAACAGGCTAAACAAGATGGTGTCACTCTGGTGGTTGGGCCATTACTGAAACCCAATGTGGAACAATTGGCTCAAATTGAAACGCCCCTGAATATTCTGGCGCTCAATGAACCCGATATGCCACAAGGACGGCCAAATATGTGTTATTTCTCACTCTCTCCTGAAGATGAGGCGAAAAACGCCGCCATGCATATCTGGCAACAACAAAAGCGCAGCCCTTTGGTGTTGATACCTCGTACTAACTTAGGCACGCGAGTTGCACAAGCCTTTGCACAAGAGTGGCAAAAACTGGGAGGTCAGACGGTATTACAACAATCTTTTGGTACGCCAACAGAAATGAAGCAATCCATGAACCGTGGAATTGGCATTCGTTTGTCGGGTACGCCGGTTATTTCCACCAATTCGGCCACAGATCCTGTCGATGCCGTTTATATCGTTGCGACAGCAAACGAACTGACAATGATCAAGCCCATGATCGATATGGCAATCAGCTCCCGTAAAAAGCCAGCACTTTATGCCAGCTCGCGTAGTAATAAAGCCGGTTCAGGCCCTGACTTCCGCCTGGAAATGGATGGCATGCAGTTTAGTGACATCCCACTGCTGACTGGTGTAAATGTGCCATTAATGCAGCAAGCAGCCAAAAAATTCACCAATGATTATTCCCTGATGCGCCTCTATGCAATGGGCATTGATGCATGGTCACTGGCCAATCAATTTACGCAAATGCAGCAAGAAATGGGATTTCATCTGAGTGGTGCTTCGGGGGAACTCTCCGTGCTGAATAACTGCACTATCTTACGTCAGTTACCCTGGATGCAATTCAATAATGGTCGCATAATCCTTGAAAATACCAATAGCACGGAAGGTATCGATAATGCAGGAAATACCCATAACATAGAAAGCACCGATAGCACTGTTCAGGGAGATCATCCCGGAAGTGAATAATTTTCTCTGATTAAAGGTATCGTGGTCATTTCAGGATGAAAAAACCAACAGGCAATCACTACGCGCTGGGGCGCCATTATGAACATCAAGCTAAACTGTTTTTACAAAAACAAGGGCTTGTCTTTGTTGCTGAGAATGTAAAAATTCGCGGCGGGGAAATCGATCTGATAATGCGTGACGGGCATATCTGGGTTTTCGTTGAAGTTCGTTTCCGCCGAAATGCACAATATGGTGGTGCCATTGCTACAATTACCCACAGTAAGCGCAGAAAGCTCTTGTATACGGCTGCTGTCTGGCTGTCCCAACGCAATGAATGTCTGGAAACAGCATCATGCCGCTTTGATGTTTGTGCAATAACAGGACAGAAATTTGAATGGCTGAAAAATGCCTTCACCCTGAATGAGAATCTATTTCAATAGATTCTCAATTTTCTCGCTAAGTAAATAATTCCAATATACATAGGTCATAACGTGCTGGATAGAATTAAAGTCTGTTTTACAGAAAGTATTCAAACTCAGATCGCAGCAGCAGAAGCATTACCCGACGCAATATCACGCGCTGCGATGATGATGGTTCAATCACTGCTAAGTGGCAATAAAATTCTTTGCTGTGGTAACGGTGGATCGGCCGCAACAGCACAGCGTTTTACTGCCAGCATGATCAATCGTTTTGAAACGGATCGGCCAAGTCTGCCAGCTCTGTCGTTGAATACTGATAATGTAGTGATCACCGCTATCGCCAACAGTAAACAGCCTGACGAAATTTACGCCAAACAAGTCAGGGCACTGGGGCAAGCAGGGGACGTCTTGCTTGCCATTTCTACGCATGGAAACAGTCGGGATATTATCAAAGCGGTGGAAGCTGCTGTTACACGTGATATGACGATCGTTGCGCTGACGGGTTACGATGGCGGTGAACTGGCGGGCTTACTGGGGCCTCAGGATGTTGAGATACGTATTCCCTCACATCACAGCGTCAGAATACAAGAAGTTCATATGTTGACAATCAACTGTCTGTGCGACTTAATCGACAGCACGTTATTCCCTCATCAGGATGAATAAGGAGCCAACTCATGCGGTTATTTTCTCTATTACTGGTCTGTTTCAGTGTAATGCTATTACAAGGATGTATTGGTGCCGCCGTCGTGGGCTCCGCTGCAATTGCTACAAAAGCCGGCTCAGATCCACGAACCATTGGGCAACAAGTTGACGATACTACGCTGGAAGCTCGTGTCAGCAATGCTATCAGCAAGGACCCGCAAATTAAGGCACAAGCCCGTGTGTCAGTGACTGTGTATCAAGGCAAAGTTCTTTTAACCGGACAAAGCCCCAATATGGCTCTGGCTGAGCGGGCAAAACAGATTGCGGCAAAGGTTGAAGGCACCGACGTAGTATATAACGAGATCCGCCAGGGCAGTCCCGTGTCATTGGCGACGGCCTCTGCTGATGCCTGGTTGACGACCAAAGTACGCTCCCAAATTTTAGCCAGTGATGAAGTGAGATCATCGAGCATCAAAGTGGTAACAGAAGATGGTGAAGTCTTTTTGTTTGGCATAGTCACACAACAAGAGGGGGCTGCGGCGGCGAAAATCGCCAGCGAAACTAGCGGCGTAAAACGTGTAACCACTGCATTTACCTACCTCAACTGAAAACCATCAAGGCGGCGTTAGTCAATGCCGCCCAGCCTCACACTTTGTATTTAACGCCCATCCTAACTTATTTTGCTTTAAGTAATTCACGCCCCCCATTAACTGCATTTGCCGCAAAATCCATTGCTGGCGTTGTAATACATACCTGGAGGGAGCATTCACTTTATAGCGATGAGGATTTGGCAATACAGCAGCAAGTAATGCAGATTCAGTCGCTGTCAATCGGCAGGCAGGCTTGCCAAAATAATGCTGGGCTGCTTCCTCGACACCAAAAATACCATTGCCAAACTCAGCAATATTGAGATAGACCGTTAAAATACGTTTCTTTGACCAGAGTAATTCCAGTACGACAGTCATTCCCGCTTCTAATCCTTTTCTTAGCCAACTACGCCCTTCCCATAGAAATAAATTTTTGGTTGTTTGCTGGGAAATTGTCGATGCTCCCCGAATTCGCTTCTCATATTTTTTGTTATATGCCATAGCAGTTTCGATAGCCTCAAAATCAAATCCCCAATGTTTTGGGAATTTTTGATCTTCTGCTGCAATGACGGCTAACGCCATATAGGGTGAAATGTGATTCTGTTCTTTCCATGAAGAATGAGAAACATAAGACAAATTAATTGACATTAAGGCAGCGAGTTGTTTCTCTATCATTATCATAGAAAACGGCACTGGCAAAAATGAGAAGGCAATTACAGCAACGAACCACAAAACCGTGATCGACACGACAATTCTTTTCAGCCAGCGCCACAATATTGAAAAAGGATTTCTCATCCGATTACTCAATCATTTCCAATATTTTTCTAACCAACTTATCAATTCCTTTTTCTGCCTGCGCCAAAGATTCTGCGAGCATATAAGCCGGCGTTGTTACAATTTTGTTTTCAAAATCAACGACAATGTCATCAACCGGACACTCAACATGTACCCCTCCCATTTTTGCTATTTGGGCCGCAGTTTCTGGATCATTACCGATGGTTACTTTTATCGGTTTGTCTAATATTTTAGGCACCATAACAGGAGCGATACATATGAATCCCATCGGCTTGCCTTGCTGGTGCATATTTTGCACTATACTTAATAGTTCTTTATTTATTTCACAATCTGATCCTTTGAATGCGAAATTACATAAATTCTTGGCCACGCCAAAACCACCAGGAATAATTAGCGCATCCAACTCATCAATATTAACTTTAGATAAAGGCTGTATATTTCCCCGTGTTATACGGGCAGATTCTTCCATTATGTCGCGGCTCTCTCGTTTCTCTTCTCCGTTAAGGTGATTAATAACATGATGTTGTGCCTCATCAGGCGAAAAAAAAGACACTTCAGCGCCAAGACGACTTAAAGAGAGCATAGTAAGAACTGATTCGTGAATTTCACTTCCATCGTACACTCCACATCCACTTAATATAATGGCAACAGATTTCATATTCCTCTCCATTTGTAGTAGATTAATGCTTAACCCCTTAGAGGGTTAAACACCAATCTTCATCACAGATTTTAATGAATCTTGTAACAAAAAATCTTATCTTTGCTATGTTGGTACTTGAGTTCGGTATAAAAGAATTCTTTAATTACTCGCATCGAAAATAAACCTTAGATAAGCGGGTAAACAGATTTCCCTGGTGTTGGCGCAGTATTAGCGCACCCCAACTTCGGTTGGGGTTATTTTTTTGTACCGCTTGATAACCAATTTCTTAATATTTCTATATCTTGTTTCCACTCCAACTTTAACTCGTCCACCCATTCCTGAACATTATCCCACCATGCAGGTAAATCAGGTGACTGAATCTGCTGAGCCAATTGCTGCAAATGGCGTAAACCGACTGAACCCGCCGCACCTTTGATTTTATGCGCCTCTTCTGTAATGCCTTTTTGATCTTTGGCGGTCATATTGGAGTCCAGCAAAGCAAGATAATTTGGCATCATGGTTTCAAAAATAACCAGGTTGTCTGTGATCATTTTTGGTCCAACCAATTCGATATATTGATTAAGCATCTCCGTATCCAACCGTTCTTCATCCTGACTGACAAGATCGACGCCCACTAAAGCAGTGTCCGATTCAGAGCCTTTACCCCAATATTTTTCTATCACAGCAGTCAACGCCTTGACAGATAACGGCTTATTGAGCACATCATCCATGCCCGCATCCAGGTATTCTTTTTTATCCTTTAATACATTAGCTGTCAGCGCGATCAAAGGCGGCAAGGAGTGGGAGGAGTAACGCTGGTGCAATTGACGGGCAATATCTAACCCCGTCATATCCGGTAATTGGATATCCAGTAACACTAAGTCATATTCATCAGGATCAAACATTGCCAATGCATCACGGCCATTCATGGCAACATCCACACTGTTTCCCAACTTCTCCAGAACAGAACGGGCTACAATGACGTTCAATTCAATATCTTCTACCAGTAAGATATTAAGCACCGGCAATGGCAGAGTCTCTTGTTCAGCCTTACCTGCCGGTTGTTCAGCAATGGCTGGCGCGACGACAGACAAGGTAAAGCAAGAACCTTTGCCCAATGTACTGTTCACCACAATGTCCCCTCCCATACTTAGGGCAAGACGCTTCGAAACAGCAAGACCAATCCCCGTTCCGGTGGCAGGACGCCCACCAGCGCTGTCTTTCACCTGATAATACATGGCAAAGATTTTTTCCAACTCGTCAGGAGGAATACCAATACCGGAATCCGTCACTTCGAAGAATAGGCGTTCCTCTTCTTCTTCACGCCAGATACGAACCTTAATTTCACCTTCAGGCGTAAATTTCACAGCATTACTAATCAAGTTCCACAAAATTTGGCGCAAACGGGTTCCATCGGTCAGCACTTTTGCAGGTAGTGGCAGTTCTGGCTCCAAAACAAATTTAATCCCCTTCGGCTGCGCTAATAGAGCTGAAATATTTTCTAAATCTGTCATGAAACCGGTGAAATCAACTGGTTGGTTATCAAGCTGAACTTTGCGACGCTCAATTTTATCTAACTCAATAATATCATTAAAAATATTACCCAAAGTAATGGCGCTGACGTGGATTGTTTCCAGGTACTTACATTGCTCCGGTGTTAAGTCGGTATCCATCAGAATGCGACTCAAGCCCACAATGCCATTTAAAGGCGTACGAAGCTCATGGCTAATCGTAGAGATAAAAGTCGTCTTATCCCTGCTGGCGTTCTCTAATGCGTCCTGATAGCGTTTACGCTCCGTTATATCGCGCCCAAATCCCATTAATCCGTGTCGCTTACCAACGCGATCATAAAAAGGCACTTTCCTGAGTTCAAAACAGGCTTTGCGTCCATCGGGGTAAACTAACCATTGCTCATAGGTCAGGGATACATTGTGGCGAAATACTTTTTCATCGGTTTCCATCACCTTGCTGGCAATTTCTTTATCATAAACATCTGTCGGCGTCAGGCCGATGAGCTGTTTTTCGCTTTTGCCCGTCAGCAATTCCATCGCTCGATTACAACCGGAAAATTCATTATCTTCATTGCGGTAATAAACCAGATCCGGGGAAGCATCCAGAAATGAACGCAATAGTACCGATTGCTGCTCAAGCTCAATCTGGGTTTTTTCACGCTGCTCCATTTCCAATTTGAGTTTATCCAACAGAACCAAATGGGCTTTTTCCGCCTTCTCCCTGTCGCTAATCTCTTGGTTTAATTGGTCAATGTTTTCTTTGAGTTGCAGGTTTAATTTCGCATCACGCTGGCGCATTTCTTCAAGTTTTGCGACCAGGCTTGATAAGCGCTGGCGAGATTCTTCAAGCTGTTCTACTACGATGGAGAGAAAATAAACTGCCCAAGGGGTAATTAACAAACCAAAAAAAATGGAACGAATTAAATCAATACCCTGTACTTCTCCATGCAGGACAAATGTCACTGCCATCTGCATTGCCATCGCAAGAATAACTAAAGCTGATGCAAGTAATATAGAAAAACGCACCAGCCCCAGCTTCATCATCAAATCTACATAATATTGGGCAAGCCCTCGAATCAGCTTCATAACAACTCCCAGTGAAATCTTTTCCAGTAAAGTTACTAAATTGAATCATAACGTAAAAAAGTCCCAACTTCGTTACGGGATATCACCCATAACTTTTCACGAAGAATAAAAATGAAAATAATAAGAATGATTATGCAAAAAAATGTTCCCACGCCTCTTTAGGTTAAAAAAGCAACTAATCACTTCTTCTTACAAATTAAAAAATACACAATATAAATCCAACTTAAATAAAAAAATAAGAATAAGATATCAATATAGAGGAATTTCAAAGCATATCACAAATAGATCATGCGGTGATTTTAGTGATATAACTCACATCATTTAAGCGGAATGATCTTCGTCACAAAATACAAAAACTCGCTATTTACTAATAAAAATCAACAAAATAGATAAAAAATATCAACAAAAAACGTGATTTAACACGATTTGACCAACTCAGTTTTTACCGTTAAGTTGGGAATTCGCTGAAAGTCGCCTGTCAGAGGATCCTCTGACTCATATTTATGCAGTGACAGATAACATAACATCATTTTGACTCACCGCTTGTTAATGCCAACAACACAAGTGGCGCTTAACTGAGGGCGCAAATTAGACGCCTGTAGAAAAAATAGATATCGATACCCTCTCGCGAGTGATGTGAGAGTCGGACAGAACTTGGGGAGC
Source organism: Xenorhabdus griffiniae (assembly GCF_015163655.1). Lineage (GTDB taxonomy): Bacteria > Pseudomonadota > Gammaproteobacteria > Enterobacterales > Enterobacteriaceae > Xenorhabdus > Xenorhabdus griffiniae. The sequence continues at coordinate 14,278 of NZ_JADEUF010000021.1, forward strand.
TTTACCATGTTGTATGACAGATTGCAGGAAAAAGATAACTGTGGCTTTGGATTAATTGCACATATTGAAGGAGAGCCTAGCCACAAGGTGGTGCGCACAGCCATACACGCACTGGCTCGGATGCAGCACAGGGGCGCAATTCTGGCGGATGGAAAAACAGGTGATGGCTGTGGTTTGTTAATGCAAAAACCAGACCGTTTCTTCCAAATGATCGCTAACGAGCAATCATGGCGGCTCGCTAAAAATTATGCTGTCGGCATGTTATTTCTAAACCAGGATGCCAAAATCGCCCAATTATGCCGTGATATTATCGAACAGGAATTACAACACGAAACCCTATCCATTGTGGGTTGGCGGGAAGTTCCTATCAATCGCGACATCTTAGGTGATATTGCTTTATCAAGCCTTCCTCGTATTGAGCAAGTTTTTATCAACGCCCCCGCCGGATGGCGGGCGCAAGATCTGGAACGCCGCCTGTTCGTTTCCCGACGCCGTATAGAAAAACGTATTACCGATAATGACTTTTATATTTGCAGCCTGTCCAATTTGGTCACGATTTATAAAGGATTGTGCATGGCTGCGGATTTACCGCGTTTCTATCCCGATTTGGCTGACCTGCGCATGGAATCTGCCATCTGTTTATTCCATCAGCGCTTTTCAACCAATACCATTCCCCGTTGGCCGCTGGCACAACCCTTTCGCTATCTGGCTCACAATGGAGAAATCAATACCATTACGGGAAACCGTGAATGGGCTAAAGCCAGGGCCTATAAATTCCGCACGCCACTGATCCCAGACTTACATACTGCGGCTCCTTTTGTTAATGAAACCGGCTCCGATTCTAGTTCACTGGATAACATGCTGGAGCTGTTTCTCAATGGCGGTATGGATTTAATCCGCGCAATGCGTTTGCTCGTTCCACCGGCATGGCAGAATAATCCTGATATGGATGATGATCTGCGTGCATTCTTCGATTTTAACTCCATGCACATGGAACCCTGGGATGGGCCAGCCGGCATTGTGATTTCCGATGGACGTTATGCCGCCTGTAATTTGGATCGCAATGGCTTACGCCCTGCCCGTTATGTGATTACCAAAGATAAGCTGATTACCTGCGCTTCTGAAGTGGGTATTTGGGATTACCAACCCGATGAAGTCGTCGAGAAAGGCCGTGTCGGGCCAGGTGAGCTTATGGTTATCGATACCTATGAAGGGCGTATTCTCCACTCAGCGGAAACTGACAATGATCTAAAAAGCCGCCACCCTTATAAAGAATGGCTGGAAAAGAACGTCAAGCCTTTGATTCCGTTTGAAGAGCTGCCAGAAACACAAGTCGGGCAGCGCGGGTTAGATGACCGCCTGTTGGCAACTTATCACAAGCAGTTCGCCTACAGTAATGAAGAGTTGGATCAAGTTATCCGTACCCTCGGTGAAAATGCTCAAGAAGCGACGGGTTCAATGGGCGATGATACACCGTTTGCCGTGCTTTCCAGTCGTCCGCGCATTATCTACGACTATTTTCGCCAGCAATTCGCCCAGGTTACCAATCCTCCCATCGATCCATTACGTGAAGCTCATGTGATGTCTCTGGCTACCCGCATTGGGCGAGAAATGAATGTCTTTTGTGAAGCGGAAGGGCAGGCGCATCGGTTGTGCTTTCAATCGCCCGTCCTGCTCTATTCTGATTTCGTGCAACTAACAACACGGCAGGAACCCTATTATCGCGCTGATACATTGGATTTGACCTTCAATCCACAGGAAATATCCCTGAAACAAGCGGTCTTAACTTTATGTGAAAGAGCCGAGGAATTCGCCCGCAATGGTGCTGTATTGTTGGTCCTATCCGATCGCAATATTGCACCAGAAAGAATTCCCATCCCCGCACCAATGGCTGTCGGTGCTATCCAGCATTGCCTGGTTGAGAAAAACTTGCGCTGCGATACCAACTTGATTGTAGAAACCGCCAGTACGCGTGATCCACATCATTTTGCGGTATTGATGGGTTTTGGCGCTACCGCTGTTTACCCTTATCTGGCCTATGAATCACTGGGAAAAATGGTGGATGATGGCATAATCAATGCGCCATATGCCCGCGTGATGCTTAATTATCGTAATGGCATCAATAAAGGGCTATATAAGATTATGTCCAAAATGGGCATCTCCACCATTTCCTCTTATCGCTGCTCTAAGTTATTCGAAGCCGTTGGTTTGCACCAGGATGTAACAGCGATCTGCTTCAATGGTGTTGTCAGCCGTATTGGGGGAGCAGATTTCAGCGATTTTGAACAAGATCTGCGTAATCTTGCCAAACGAGCATGGTTGCATCGCCACCCCATCGATCAAGGGGGACTGCTGAAATATGTCCATAATGGGGAGTATCACGCTTATAACCCCGATGTTGTCAAAACATTGCAAACCGCTGTTCACAGTGGCAACTACAGTGATTACCTGAAATATTCCGAACTGGTCAATGGGCGCCCCATCACCACTTTGCGGGATTTGCTCGCCCTTGCACCTAAAGATGAACCTATCAGCATTGAAGAGGTTGAACCCGCAGAAGCACTGTTCAAACGATTTGATACCGCAGCCATGTCAATTGGCGCACTCAGCCCAGAGGCCCATGAAGCGCTGGCAGAAGCAATGAATACGTTAGGCGGCTTTTCCAACTCAGGCGAAGGTGGCGAAGATCCTGCCCGTTATCGTACCAAGAAAGTTTCCCGCATCAAGCAAGTTGCTTCCGGTCGATTTGGCGTTACACCAGCGTACTTAGCCAGTGCCGATGTGATCCAGATAAAAGTCGCCCAAGGAGCAAAACCAGGGGAAGGGGGTCAACTGCCAGGAGATAAGGTCACGCCTTATATTGCCAAATTGCGCTACTCCGTTCCGGGCGTTACCCTGATTTCTCCGCCTCCACATCACGATATTTATTCAATTGAAGATCTGGCTCAATTGATTTTCGATCTTAAGCAGGTGAATCCACAGGCGCTGATCTCCGTCAAACTGGTTTCAGAACCTGGTGTAGGAACCATTGCCACCGGTGTCGCCAAAGCCTATGCCGACCTGATCACCATCGCCGGTTATGACGGCGGAACAGGTGCCAGCCCGCTCTCCTCGGTCAAATACGCAGGTTGCCCGTGGGAATTGGGGCTGGTGGAAACCCAACAAGCACTGGTTGCCAATGGATTACGCCATAAAATCCGCCTTCAAGTTGATGGGGGATTAAAAACAGGAATGGATATCATCAAAGCGGCAATTTTAGGCGCAGAAAGTTTCGGTTTCGGCACTGGCCCAATGGTTGCTCTTGGCTGTAAGTATTTGCGCATCTGTCACTTAAATAACTGTGCGACGGGTGTCGCTACACAAGATGAAAAATTACGCCAATCGCATTATCACGGCTTGCCAGAAAGAGTCATTCACTATTTCCACTTTATTGCGCAGGAAACACGTGAACTGATGGCGCAATTAGGGGTGAAAAGACTGACCGATTTGATTGGACGCACAGATTTACTGGAAATACTTGAGGGAATTTCTGCCAAGCAAAGCAAGCTCAATCTCGAACCATTGCTGGAAACGGTGGAACCTCATACCGGCAAAGCGCAGCATTGCACCGAAGGGAATCCACCTTTTGACCAAGGTACGCTGAATAAATTGATCGTCGCCCAGGCTATGCCTTATGTAGAAAACGCGCAAAGCAAAACGTTCTATTTTGATATCCAAAATACCGACCGCTCTGTTGGCGCCTCCCTCTCTGGTGAGATTGCGGCTCGGTATGGCGATCAAGGGCGCGCTGCCGATCCGATCAAGCTACATTTCAATGGAACAGCCGGGCAAAGTTTTGGCGTCTGGAATGCTGCCGGTGTCGAACTGACGTTAATTGGTGATGCCAATGATTATGTTGGTAAGGGTATGGCTGGCGGCTGTATTACCATCCTTCCTCCTGCCGGTTCGGCATTTAAAAGTCACGAAGCCACTATTATCGGCAATACCTGCCTTTATGGGGCAACAGGCGGGAAACTCTTTGCTGCCGGACGCGCCGGTGAACGCTTCGCGGTACGTAATTCAGGTGCCATCACCGTTATTGAGGGGATCGGTGACAATGGCTGTGAATATATGACTGGCGGGATCGTCTGTGTCCTGGGTAGCACGGGCGTAAATTTTGGTGCAGGTATGACGGGTGGATTTGCTTACGTCCTTGATGAATTTGATGACTTCCGCAAACGCGTCAATCCAGAACTGGTAGAAGTTCTCTCAATGGATACCCTTGCCATTCATAAAGAACATCTGCGGGGATTAATCACCGAACATGTCCGTCTGACAAACTCTCAACACGGTGAAAGCCTATTGGAAAATTGGTCTCAATGGGTCAATAAGTTTGCTTTGGTTAAACCTAAATCCAGTGATGTCAGTGCGTTGTTGGGACACCGTAGCCGTTCTTCTGCCGAATTGCGAGTTCAGGCACAGTAAGGAGTTAAGAATGAGTCAGAATGTTTATCAATTTATCGACTTACAACGTGTCGATCCACCTAAGAAATTATTGAAAATCAGAAAAATAGAATTTGTTGAGATTTATGAACCCTTTTCTGAAATTCAGGCACAGGCACAAGCAGATCGCTGCCTCTCTTGTGGTAATCCATATTGTGAATGGAAGTGTCCCGTCCATAACTACATTCCAAATTGGCTGAAACTTGCCAATGAAGGACGCATCATCGAAGCAGCGGAATTATCACACCAGACCAACAGCTTGCCAGAAGTCTGTGGTCGGGTCTGTCCACAAGATCGCCTGTGTGAAGGCGCTTGTACCCTGAATGATGACTTCGGTGCTGTCACTATCGGCAACATTGAACGCTATATCAATGACACAGCTATCGCGATGGGCTGGAAACCAGATATGTCGCATGTCATCCCAACAGGTAAACGGGTTGCTGTGGTTGGGGCGGGGCCAGCAGGATTAGCTTGTGCAGATGTCCTGACGCGTAATGGCGTACAAGCGGTGGTTTACGATCGCCATCCTGAAATTGGTGGTTTGCTTACATTTGGCATTCCCGCCTTTAAACTGGAAAAAGAGGTGATAATCCGCCGCCGTGAAATATTTGCCGAAATGGGAATTGAATTCCATCTAAACACGGAAATAGGCCGGGACATCACTCTGGCTGAACTCACCAAAGAATTTGATGCCGTATTTCTTGGGGTGGGTACCTATCAATCCATCCGTGGTGGACTGGAGAACGAAAACGCTGACGGGGTATATGACGCCTTACCCTTTTTAATTGCTAACACCCGTCATTTGATGGGTTACCCATCTCTGCCTGAGCAGCCTTATGTTGATATGAAGGGTAAACGTGTTCTGGTGCTGGGCGGCGGTGATACAGCAATGGACTGTGTCCGTACTTCGATTCGCCAGGGTGCAGCTCATGTTATCTGCGCCTATCGGCGAGATGAGGAAAATATGCCTGGCTCCCGCCGTGAAGTAAAAAATGCGAAAGAAGAAGGTGCAGAATTTCGTTTTAATCTGCAACCCATTAGCATTGAGGTTAATGGTGCGGGACGGGTTTGTGGCGTCAAAGTGGTGAAAACACAACTGAGTGCCCTGGATGAAAAAGGCCGTCGTCAGGCTGAGATTATTCAAGGTTCCGAGTTTTTGATAGAAGCTGATGCAGTCATCATGGCCTTTGGTTTCAAGCCTCACACTATGAGTTGGCTGGATGAACATCAAGTCAAGCTCGATCAAAAAGGCCGTATTATCGCGCCTGCATCCAGTGACCTGCCTTTCCAGACCAGTAATCCTAAAATATTCGCCGGCGGGGATGCCGTACGTGGTTCTGACTTAGTAGTCACCGCCATTGATGAAGGCAGAAAAGCCGCTTTCAGCATCCTCGACTATTTTGAGGTCTAAACTCTATTCTTTTTAATGACTTCTCCGACCTCTTAGTCGGAGAAGTTCTCACAAGATAAAAATCTCACCATTTTTTTTATTTTCTTTTACTTCCAGATTAGTTGTATTTTTGGGTTTTATGCGACTATTCTTATATTCTAAAGTAAAATATATCGATTTAATCTCCTGCTCATTATAGCAATAGTGCAATACCGTAATACGGCAATAAGATCTATTTTTTTGCTAAGAAAATTGCTGAACAGAACTGATTAAATAGATATGAAATAAAAAATCATTAAAGTGATAATAATAGGTAGAAATATATGCGCTTACTTTCCCAGATACTCTTCTTCTCTTTTATCTCCTTAGCAAGCTTGCCTTCACTTGCCAAATTCTCTACTCCCGCCGAAATTATGAAGCAAGTACAAGAAAGAGGAATAAATTCTGTTGTGGCAGAGATAAACGCAGAATATAAACAAGACAAAATTATCCAGAATATTGCGACTGGTGATAAACAATGGCTGCAAGTTGCCTTTAAGCTATACCCTAATATCCATCCAGAATTTTCCCGACAAATTATTAATGCTTTATCAGTTGCTTTAATTGAAAATCCTGAAGAGGTATTATCACTGATAAAAACACACCGCACTCTCTCATTCATTGATATATGCAATATGCCGTCAACAATCAAAGGACGGAGCCAACAAAAATTATTTATCAAGAGAATAATAAATAGCCTAAGAGCAGCGGAGCAATCTAATAAAGGAAAAGACCAATACAATATCGAAGCCTGTATATGGGAATTTGAGAGAGCACTTAGTTACATGTAGCTCTACTTACTATACGCATTAAACTTCAAATTGTAATTTACAACACGATATAAAACCTGATTTCTCCCCGCTTCGCGGGGAAGAAATCACACGCATCTTTCTCACGAAACCCCTTTGACTGCCAAGCTGCGGCCTTATTGACTGCAACTTGAATCTACTATTGGGTATGAGCTTTGAACGGTTATTTTACGACGCGCAAAGTTGGGCGGCCTTTTGGCGGTTGAGGTGGTTCGTCATCTGGCGAACCATCATCATGAGATGCTTTTTTACTATGCTTACTATTGTGGATATGCACCAGATTATCCGCTGCTGGCATATCCGTTTCTGCTGACTCAGCACTATCCGCGTCATAGGCAAGTTCTGGCTCAAACATCATTCCTGCGCCATTTTCACGGGCATAAACGGCAATCACAGCTGCCATTGGAACAGTCACTTGACGACCAACACCACCAAATCGGGCATTAAATCTCACTTCATCGTTCGTCAATTGCAAATTGCCAACCGCTCTCGGCGAGATATTCAAGATAATTTGCCCATTTTGTGCATATTCCATCGGGACGTTAACGCCATAACAGTTAACATCCACAACAATATGCGGGGTCATGTCATTATCCAACAGCCATTCATAATGTGCCCGCAGTAGATAGGGACGGCGTGGAGACATTTGAGTCATCTCCATATATTAACTCCGTGATTGTAAACGCATTTCACGTTCTGCTTCCGTCAACGAGGCCAGGAATGCATCACGTTCAAATACACGCTGCATATAGACTTGAAGATCTTTGGCACCTGGTCCTGACAACTCAACACCCAAGACAGGCAAACGCCACAGAAGTGGAGATAAGTAACAATCCACCAGGCTGAACTCTTCACTCATAAAGAAGGGCATTTCTCTAAAAATTGGCCCAATCGCCAGTAATTCTTCAGCAAGCTGTTTACGTGCAGCATTCGCTTCCTGCACGCCACCTTCCTGAATGGTGTACATCAGGGAATACCAGTCTTTTTCAATTCTATGCATCATCAGACGGCTGGAGCCTCGTGCGACAGGATACACAGGCATGAGGGGCGGATGCGGAAAACGTTCATCCAGATATTCCATAATGATGCGAGAATCATACAGGGTCAGTTCACGATCAACGAGGGTAGGAACAGATTGATAAGGATTCAAGTCAATCAAATCCTGAGGCAAATTACCCGCTTCAACGTGTTCAATCTCTACGCTGACCCCTTTTTCCGCCAGTACAATTCTCACTTGATGGCTAAAAATGTCGGTCGGGCCGGAAAACAGAGTCATTACCGAACGTTTGTTGGCAGCGACAGCCATGAAAACCTCCAAGTTTATCTAAAAAAAGGAACGAACAGCCCTTCAATGAACAGCGGCTATTCTCGCTCATATTCTCATCCTGTTTCGCACTTATTATCCGAGGTATCCCCCTATCTTCCAGTGACCGCTCTATTGGCTGTAACAAGAAAATATTTTGGGGTATATTTTACCTCTGCCAAATCAGGCAAACTCATGGATAAGGCAAAAAATTGTTACTAGTCTACCAGATTTTGCACATTTTGTGGGGAAGTACATTGAGAATTAATGATGAAATATTAGAATCTGGGAATTATTTTGCCAAAAATGTTCTTTTTTCGCCAAAAAAAGAGAATTATCGAAGAGTAAAAAATCGACAGAAATAAAAAACCCGCCATAAAAATGACGGGTTTTTAACTTTAACCCACTGCCACAGTTGTGGCAATAAATTAACGTTTGGAGAACTGTGGACGACGACGTGCTTTGCGCAGACCCACTTTTTTACGTTCAACTTCACGAGCATCGCGAGTAACGAAGCCAGCTTTGCGAAGTTCAGAACGCAGAGTCTCGTCATAAGCCATCAGTGCACGGGTGATACCGTGACGGATTGCGCCTGCCTGACCAGAAATACCACCACCTTTAACAGTGATGTACAGATCCAGTTTGTTCAGCATATCAACCAGCTCAAGTGGTTGACGAACAACCATGCGCGCAGTTTCACGACCGAAGTAAACTTCGAGGCTGCGTTGGTTGATTACGATGTTACCGCTACCTGGCTTAATGAAGACACGAGCGGAAGAGCTTTTGCGGCGACCAGTGCCGTAGTATTGATTTTCAGCCATTGCCTATAATCCCGATTAAATGTCCAGAACTTGTGGTTGCTGTGCCGCGTGGTTGTGCTCGCTGCCCGCGTAAACTTTCAGTTTACGGTACATTGCACGACCCAGTGGCCCTTTTGGCAGCATGCCTTTAACCGCGATTTCAATGACACGCTCAGGACGGCGGGCAATCATCTCTTCAAAGGTCGCTTGCTTGATACCACCGATGTGGCCAGTGTGGTGATAATAAATTTTGTCAGAACGTTTGTTGCCGGTTACAGCAACTTTTTCTGCGTTAACAATAATGATGTAATCACCAGTATCAACGTGCGGAGTGTATTCCGCTTTGTGCTTGCCGCGCAGGCGACGAGCTATTTCAGTTGCAAGACGGCCCAAAGTTTTGCCATCTGCGTCAACAACATACCAGTCGCGTTTTACGGTTTCTGGTTTAGCTGTAAAAGTTTTCATTAAAGCTTACCCAATTATAAGTTACACGTTGGTGAACACTCGATGTTCAGAAACTGTTTTTGAGGTTCACACGACTCATGTCCAGCAAACCTACCCCTTCGAATAGCCTATATGCCGGCACTAATGCAAGTTTTTTGGGAAATAAAAAATCCTGCTGTAACGTGGGGTCGCAAGATTATAGAGAACTCATCATAAAAAATCGACCCCAAATTCAATAATTATCCCAAAGGATAAAGGAATCAGGGTAAATGTGGAAGTTTTAAGTATTCCTCACTTTGCATTTCCTGCAAGCGAGACAGGCAACGTTGATATTCAAACGCCAACAAATCACCCTGATAAATCTGTTCCATCGGCGCGTCGGCATTAATGATAAGTTTTACCTGGCGCTCATAGAATTCATCCACCAGGGCAATGAAACGTCGGGCAGCATTTTCATTTAATGCCGTCATGATCGGCATATCGTGCAACAAAACCGAATGATAAAGCTTTGACAAAGCAATATAGTCCAGCTGGCTACGCGGATCTTCACACAATGTTTTGAAATGGATTGCCAATACCCCATCAACACTCCTGATTGCGGGCATATTACGATGATTAATCTCCAATATTGGATTCGGCTCTCCTTCTCGTCCAGCCAAGCGCTGGAACATATGACGCATCTCCTGTCGATTTTCCTCTGACAATGGCGTCAGATAGAGATGAGCCTGTGTTAATGTCCGTAGGCGATAGTCGATACCGGCATCGACATTCATCACATCACAATATTTTTTGATCAGTTCAATGGCTGGCAGAAATCGTGCGCGCTGCAATCCATTTCGGTATAACTCATCAGGCGGGATATTGGATGTCGCTACCAAGGCAATTCCTCGGGCAAATAAAGCTTCCAGCAAGGTACCGAGGAGCATAGCATCCGTAATATCGGACACAAAAAACTCATCAAAACAGAGTATATCCGTCTGTGCCTTGAAACCATCAGCAATTATCTCTAAAGGATCTTCATGGCCTTGTAACGTTGTTAATTCTTCATGTACCCGTAACATGAAACGGTGGAAATGGAGACGCAGTTTTCGCTCGGTGGGTAAACTCTGGTAAAACATATCCATCAGCCACGTTTTACCACGCCCGACACCGCCCCACATATAAAGTCCCTGAACAGGGCGGAATTGTGCAGAAATTTGCCGACCAAACAACTTACCCAATATGCCTTTCAGTCCACTTGCTTTTGGAATATGGCGCAGTTGAGCATTGATGAGGTCGCGATGAATAAGATCAAGGCGTTCAACCGTCTTGCGCTGTACTTCGTCAGGTTGATACTGCCCCTCAGACAAGGCTGATTGATAGAGAGATGAAGGTGTAATCGGTGACATGAAAATAACAATCCTTAAAGTTTTTTATTCTCAATACGTATATACGCATTAAACCTCAAGTTGCAATTTACAACACGATATGAAACCTGATTTCCCCCGCATCGCGGGGAGAAACCACACGCATCTTGAAGTTAGATTGGTATAATAATTTACCAATAAGAACTATACCAATGCCCACTACTGTGAATTGAGGGATATGATTTTGCCTACCTACTTTGGGAAATCTGTATAAAATTAATATATTAAATTACAAATAAATGAATTAATTAATAATCAATATTCCACTCTGACTAAATTAACGGTTATAGTGGTCATCATGAACCAGGAGCCTATCCCAATTAGCTGTATATCCTTGCAAACAGAACGGCCTAATGGGATAACGCTCTAAGAACATTGCAGAAACGATATTGCAGAATTAACGCTGTTACTAAAGGAGTTGCCATGACTTGGGAATATGCCCTGATCGGATTAATCATCGGTTTTATCGTCGGCGCACTGGCTGTCCGCTTTGGCAGCTCAAAGCTACGCCAACAAAATACCCTACAGGCTGAATTGGAGAAAAATCGGGCGGAATTGGAAGAATACCGCAAAGAGCTGGTCAGCCATTTCGCCCGTAGCGCTGAATTACTTGACAATATGGCACGCGATTACCGCCAGTTGTATCAACACATGGCGAAAAGTTCCAATGAACTGATGCCCAATATGCCTGTGCAGGATAATCCTTTCAATTATCGTCTGAGCGAATCCGAAACTGAGAAAAATAAAGTGACTGCTAATACGCCGCCACGGGATTATTCTGAGGGTGCATCTGGCCTCTTCCGTCCGATTCAAGATAAGTAATTAATGCACTTTGCCGTGGTAATAATCGCTACCACGGCCCCCTTTAGCCCCCTTCATCCTATGGAAAGATTTTTGTTTTTTATTTTTGATTCACGTAAATACCTGTAAAGAAACGCATTGAAACGACTTTATTAGTGAACTTTGCTGAATAATTGAGAGTCATAACAACATTGAAACTATGTTGCTTAAGACCTATATAACTCCCAGGAATAAGTGATTTCTCAGGTAGTAACACCTTGACAGGACAGGTCTCTTAAGCACAATTTCCTTTTCTAGCTTAGGTATTAAGAGAACGTATTCATGAAAAGAAAAAATACATTACTCAGCGCACTCGCTATTAGTATCGGATTATCTTTAGCTTCAGTTCCAATGGTAAGTAATGCAGCCTTGCCTGCTGTGTCTGCTCAAGAATTACCCAGTCTCGCTCCCATGCTGGAAAAAGTGCTGCCTTCTGTTGTCACTGTTCATGTTTCAGGTACAGAAGTACAAAGCCAGCAGCTCCAGTTACCTGACGATTTTCAGTTCTTCTTCGGGCCTGCATTTCCTCCGCAAGAACCAAGAAAACGTCCATTCACTGGGTTAGGCTCTGGGGTAATTATTGATGCTAATAAAGGTTATGTCCTGACCAATAGTCATGTCATTAATAATGCAAATAAAATACGCGTTCAATTAAATGATGGCCGTGAATATTCAGCAAAACTCCTTGGACGTGATCCACAAACCGACATCGCTCTTTTACAATTGAAAGATGCCAAAAATCTGACTGCCATCAAGTTCGCTGACTCAGACCAACTGCGCGTCGGAGATTATGCCATTGCCATCGGTAACCCATTTGGCTTGGGGCAAACCGTCACATCTGGGATCATTTCTGCTCTTGGCCGTAGCGGTCTGAATCTGGAAGGTTTGGAAAACTTTATCCAGACCGATGCCCCGATTAACCGCGGTAACTCTGGTGGTGCATTGATTAATCTGAAAGGGGAACTGATCGGTATTAACACGGCTATCCTCGCACCAAGCGGGGGTAACGTCGGTATCGGTTTTGCCATCCCAAGTAATATGGCTAAGGTCCTTTCCGCTCAGCTTATTTCCCACGGCGAAGTCAAACGCGGCATACTCGGCATCAAAGGCACCGAGATGACAGCAGACATTGCCAAAGCACTCAATGTTGAAGCACAGCAAGGGACATTTGTCAGCGAAGTTCTGCCTAAATCGGCCGCAGCTAAAGCCGGTATCAAACCAGGAGATGTCCTAATCTCCTTTGATGGCAAGAAAATTAATAGCTTTGCTGAGCTACGTGCGAAGGTTGGTACAACAGTTCCAGGCAAAGAAGTCACAATTGGTCTGTTGCGCAAAGGGAAACCACTTGAAGTCACCGTTACACTGGATAACAGTGATGGAGAGCCAACGAAAGCAGAAAACTTGAGTATTGCCCTGCAAGGCGCAACCCTGAGTAATGCCGCTATCAAAAATACCCAAGGCATCAAAGTGGATTCGATTACGCCGAACTCACCTGCTGCAATATCAGGCTTGCAGAAGGATGACTTAATTGTTGGTGCCAACAATGTGCGTGTACGAAATATCAGCGAATTACGTAAAATCACTGAACAGAAGCCAGCCATTATCGCATTGAACGTCTTACGTGGTGACGATAATGTTTATCTCTTACTGCGTAATTAATCTATATCCACCACAGACGCAGTATGATGCTGCGTCTGTCCACTTCTATGCTATTCTTCTTTCAACCAATTACTACGCTGAATAATGTCATGCTGATCAAGTTATTGCGCTCTATACTCATAGGCTTATTGATTGCCGCTATTTTGCTGGTCGCTATACCGGCCCTGCGTCCCAGCGGCTTAAAAAATTTCCTGAGCGATAACAACAGCAACGATACAATATCCAGTTTCAGCAAAGCAGTCCGTCGGGCTGCGCCTGCGGTAGTCAATATTTACAGCAGCAGCATGGGCAGTTTTTCCCATGAAAGTCGGGAGCTCCTTCCCTTAGGTTCCGGCGTGATTATGAGTGAACAGGGCTATATTCTCACAAATCGGCATGTTATCAATAAGGCAGCATCCATTATTGTCGCTTTACAAGATGGACACTTTTATGAAGCCCTGCTCGTCGGCTCAGATGGCCCAACCGATCTGGCCGTTTTAAAAATCAACGCCACAAACCTGCCTGTGATCCCAATTAATCCTAAACGTGTGGCCCATGTAGGCGATATCGTATTAGCTATCGGCAATCCGTACAATTTGGGACAAACCATTACACAAGGCATTGTCAGTGCAACCGGACGTGTCGGTCTTAGCCCAACGCGTCGCCAGAATTTCCTGCAAACTGATGCATCAATTAACCAAGGCAACTCCGGTGGCGCTTTGGTCAATACGCTGGGAGAATTAGTGGGTATCAATACGTTGACATTCGATAAGTCTGAGTTTGGTTCAACACCAGAAGGATTAGGATTTGCCATTCCAACAAAACTGGCTACAACCGTTATGCAGAAATTGATCCGTGATGGCCGGGTTATCAGGGGATATATAGGCATCACCGCCAGAGAATTGCCCTATATTCGCTCATCAGGCAGTAATATCAATCAAATTCAGGGGTTACGCGTTTTCCAAATCGCACCCAATGGCCCTGCTGAAAAAGCGGGGATCAAAGTGGGAGATATCATTACCCGCGTTAATCACCAACCGGCCATATCACCAATGGAAACAATGGACCAAGTCGCGGAAATTCGGCCGGGCAGTGTCGTTCCTGTCACTGTGCTACGCGATGGAACTTCCCTCACATTTAACGTCACAATCGATGAGTTTGATGGCTACTAACCAACCTTTTCTTTCTCGCCCACTCTTTTTCACCTACAACGTGGCGAGCGAGAAAGAATATTTAATTCCGTTTAGCCAGTTGTCTTAATGCGTTCAATATTTGCCCCAAGACCACGCAGCTTATCTTCAATATGTTCGTAACCGCGGTCAATATGATAAATACGGTCCACGACGGTCGTGCCTTCGGCAATGCAACCCGCTAATACTAAACTCGCAGAAGCACGCAAATCCGTTGCCATTACCTGAGCGCCAGACAATTTGTCAACACCATGACACAGCACGGTATTGCTCTCAATTTCAGCCCGCGCACCCATACGAATCAGTTCAGGAATATGCATGAAGCGATTTTCAAAAATGGTTTCGGTGATCATACCTGCACCATCCGCAACCATATTCAACAGGCTAAATTGCGCCTGCATATCAGTTGGGAAACCTGGATGCGGTGCCGTGCGGAATGTCACTGATTTCGGCCGTTGACCATGCATATCAAGGCTAACCCAATCCTCTCCCACGTTGATATCCGCCCCTGCTTCACGCAGTTTGGCTAAAACAGCATCCAAGGTATCAGGTTTCGCATGACGACAAACCACCTTACCACGCGAAACCGCCGCAGCGACCAGGAAGGTGCCAGTTTCGATACGATCAGGCAATATACGGTGAACCCCTCCGCCCAAACGCTCAACGCCTTCAATCACAATGCGATCGGTGCCTGCACCTTTGATTTTGGCTCCCAGCATATTGAGAAAATTAGCCGTATCTTCAATTTCAGGTTCGCGTGCAGCGTTTTCAATAACAGTAGTGCCTTCTGCCAAGGTTGCCGCGGTCATAATCGTAACCGTTGCTCCAACACTGACTTTATCCATCACAATGCTGGCACCTTTCAAACGTCCATCCACAGTGGCTCTGACATACCCTTCATCCAGCACGATTTTCGCACCAAGTTGCTCCAGGCCAGAAATATGAAGATCAACAGGACGCGCTCCAATGGCACAGCCGCCTGGCAAAGAGACTTGCCCCTGACCGAAACGCGCTACCAACGGCCCTAATGCCCAGATGGACGCTCGCATGGTTTTAACCAGTTCATAAGGGGCGCAATATTCATTGACCCCACTCGCATCAATAAAAACAGAACCATTACGTTCCACTTTTGTTCCCAAACGATTAAGCAATTTGATCGTGGTATCAATATCTCTCAATTCAGGCACATTCTGTAATTCAACCGGCTCTTCTGCCAGTAACGCTGCGAACATAATTGGTAAGGCGGCATTTTTTGCCCCGGAAATGGTCACCTCTCCCGACAGGCAGGTAGGCCCTTTCACACGAAATTTATCCATCTGTCACGATTCTCTTATTTAATTCAAAATGCGCTGTTCGCGGCGAGGCAAACAGCCTTAAAGTCCCTGAAGCTTGCGGTCACGCTGCCACTGTGCCGGTGTATAGGCTTTGATTGACAACGCGTGAATGCGGTTATCAGCGATATATTCCATCAGAGGAGCATAGACAGCCTGCTGTTGTTTAACTCGGCTCAGGCCATCAAAAAATGCGCCAACGGCAATAACCTGAAAATGACTGCCATCACCGCTGACGATGACTTCATCAAGTGCCAATTTTTCCATTAGCACTTTTTTAATTTCATTCGTATCCATAGTTCTGCTCACACTTGTCTTTAGAAAATAATAATAGTAGATGCCTATCCTAATGGAATACAGGCAACTCTTAAACCAAGAAAAACGCCCCTGTAAGTTGATGGCTTACAAGGGCGCTGATGATCAAAAAAAGGAATTACGTCTTGGGCTGACTATCATCAAGAAGAGCTTGCAGGCCATATAACGTTACCAACGTGTTCAACTGTTCCCCTATACCTGAAAAGGTCAGTGCCTTGCCACGTTTCTGGCATTCTCCTTTGAATTGGACAAACAGAGCCAACCCCGTGGAATCCACACGGCTTAACTGGGAGACATCAATATTGTCAATGCCCGCCAGAACCTGCTCTTTTTGTTGCCAAAGGGGTAGCAAACTATCACGATCCAATGTGCCTTGCAGAAACAATGTATTACCGGCCTTTTCCCAGCTAACCGTTCCCTGATTGACGTTTTCGTTAATCATCATAGCGTTATCAACCGTCGCTTTTTCCATATCACTTTTTCTTTTCTAAAGTGATCGGTGCTTTTGCACTGATGGCTAATTGTTCAGTCAAGCCATCAATACCTTTCTGACGCAGGATATCCACCCATTCATTCTGCTTGGTCGTGATCATACTCACGCCTTCTGCAATCATGTCGTAAGCCTGCCAATAACCGGTCTTACTGTTTTTACGCCATTGGAAATCTAAACGAACTGGCGGCTGCCCGTTAGGATCGGTGATCGTGACACGAATAGCCACTATCGTCTTATCAGCCAACGGCTGTTCTGGGGCAATCTGATAATCTTGTCCGTGATACATCGCCAAAGCCTGACCATATGCCTGTTCCAGATAGGATTCAAACGCCTTGAAATAAGCATCACGCTGTTCCGGTGTCGCTTGTTTGTAGTAAGGCCCCAGAACCAGTGCTCCTGCATATTTTATCTGTACATAAGGCAGCAATTCTTGACGCACAATCTGGCGCAAGACGTCTGGATTGGCCTGAATCTGCGGTTGATCGCTCTTCAAACGGCTAAACGTTTTTGCCGCCGCATCTTTCATCAATGCGTAAGGGTTGGTTTGATCTGTAGCGCTGGCCAATGGCGCAACCACCAGCAACGCAATCATAAGTAATCGCTTAAACATAAGTGTTATTTCTCCTGAGCAGTGGACTGCTAACTTAGTGTGCTTGTTCCGGTGATTTTTCCTGACTTCCGCTACTACTCTTATACAGGAACTGACCAATCAAATCTTCAAGTACCATTGCAGGCTTGGTATCTTCAATACGATCGCCATCTTTCAACATGGCAGTGCCTAAATCAGGATCATCAAACCCAATATTGAGGGCAACATATTGTTCCCCCAGTAACCCTGAAGTTCGGATAGAAAGCGAACTGGTATTGGGAATATTGTCGTATTGCGTGAAAATATCCAATTCAACTTGCGGCGTATACGTTTTGTGATCCAACCAGATTTTCTCCACGCGACCAACAACAACTCCGCCAACTTTCACTGGTGAACGTACTTTCAGGCCACCAATATTGTCAAATGCGGCATATACACGATAAGTTGGCTGACTACCGAAAGATCGGATATCTGCAACTTTGAGGCATAAAAATATGATTGCGGCCAGCGCAATCAAGACAAAAGCTCCCACCCAAATTTCATTTTTCTTGCTTTGCATCGACTTAGTTCCCAAACATCAGTGCTGTCAGCACAAAATCCAAACCTAATACCGCCAACGACGCATGAACTACCGTGCGCGTCGTCGCCCTGCTGATCCCTTCCGATGTTGGGATAGCGTCATAACCATTGAACAGTGCAATCCAGGTTACCGTAATAGCAAAAACGACACTCTTGAGAAAACAATTGAGCAGATCTTTTTGCCATTCCACCGCAGATTGCATGGATGACCAGAAGAAGCCACCATCAATGCCTTTCCAATCCACACTCACTATTGCACCGCCTAAGATCCCCACAGCAACAAAGATCAAGGAAAGCAAGGGCATACTGATAAAACCAGCCCAAAAACGCGGGGCAATAACACGGCGCAGCGGATCAACCGCCATCATTTCCAGACTGGAAATCTGTTCAGTCGTTTTCATCAAACCAATTTCTGCGGTCAACGCTGAGCCAGCTCGCCCTGCAAACAGTAATGCTGTCACCACAGGCCCCAATTCACGCAGCAGTGATAACGCCACCATCATGCCAAGGCTGCCTTCCGCACTAAATGTGGTCAACACCAGATAGCCCTGCAAGGCCAACACCATGCCAATAAACAGCCCTGAAACCACGATGATTAAAAGAGATTGAACACCTACGCTATACAGTTGCTGACGCAATAGTGTCCATTGTTTGGCAGTTTCTGGCTTACCAATGATTGCATTAAACAGCATAAAGCCCGCACGACCGAATGAAGCCGTAACCTCAATCGTACGTCGGCCCATTGCTGCTAATGCCCGTGTTAACATTAACATTCCATCATCCTAATAACTCAGTTTTGTAATCCCCAGCAGGGAAACGGAAAGGCACAGGCCCATCAGCGATACCATCAAGAAACTGCCGTACCCGTTGATCCTGATTCATTCTCAGTTGATCTGGAGTACCTTCTGCGATCACTTTCTTCTCAGCCACGATATAAGCATAATCGGCAATACTCAGCACTTCAGGCACATCGTGGGAAACCACGACACACGTGACACCAAGTGCATGATTTAGCTCATCAATCAGCTTCACCAAAACGCCCATCGTGATGGGATCTTGACCGACAAAAGGTTCATCAAACATGATCAAGTCAGGATCGAGTGCAATCGCCCTTGCTAATGCTGCTCGCCTTGCCATACCGCCAGAGAGTTCCGATGGCATCAAGTGCGCAGCGCCACGCAACCCTACCGCTTCCAGCTTCATCATCACGGTTGTATGAATCAACACTTCTGGCAGTTGGGTATGCTCACGCAAGGGAAAAGCCACATTGTCAAAAACATTCAGATCAGTGAACAAAGCACCAGACTGAAATAACATGCTCATTTTTTTGCGGGCGGCATACAGGCGTGGGCGGGACAATGCCGGAATATTATCACCATCAAACCAAATTTCACCGCGCTCAGGGCGAATTTGCCCCCCGATCAGACGCAGCAACGTGGTTTTTCCGATACCAGAAGGTCCCATAATGGCGGTAATTTTTCCTTTCGGAACGGTCAGATTAATATCAGCAAAAATCGGGCGTTGGCCTCGGGTGAAATGCATTCCGCAGATCTCAATAAGATTTGCTGTTTGTTGACTCATTGTTGATAGCCCCTAACCGTTAATAGAACTGTATTCATGACTGTATTTAAATAATTAATCATGCATACTACAAAAAATTGCCCAATTTTGCGTTAGCAAAGTTGTGACAAATTTTACTTTTTATCGCTTGATCGTCAGAATGTATAAGTCTAGCTGAATAAACATTCCATGTTTAAAAATCAACCATTATTAGCATTATGCTCGGAATAAAACTTATTTAAGGGACACTCCATGTTTCTGACAATTGTACTGCTCATTACCGGGTTGATTTTACTGGTGTATGGTTCCGATAGATTAGTTTATGGTGCGGCTGTTTTTGCCCGCGCCATGAAAATTCCCCCTTTTATTGTCGGCCTGGTTATTATGGGAATAGGAACCTCGCTGCCAGAACTGATGGTCTCTGTCACAGCAATTTTAGACGGACAGCCAGACATGGCCATAGGCAATGCCATCGGCTCCAATATTACTAATCTGTTGCTCATTGCGGGAGCAGCAGCTTTCATTCGTCCAATCAGGGTAAAGTCAGAGATTCTGCGACAAGAAGTTCCCCTAATGTTGGCGATCACGGCATTTGCAGGGTATTTGCTATCCAATGGATACCTGAGCCGGCTGGATGGTATTCTTTTAGTGCTTTCAGCCCTCTTCTTTATCTCCCTAATGATAAAGATGACCGCTTTTTCTCAACACAATAGGGCTGATAGCTATACCCAGGAACGAGATGCCGAATTGCCGCTCGAAGGCAACAAAGGAATTGCACTACTTTGGGTGGTTCTGGGGTTAATGATTCTTCCCATTTCTACCCGCATGGTGATTGATAATGCAACCGTCATTGCACGTATTTATGGTATCAGCGAACTGGTGATTGGCCTGACAATGCTTGCCGTGGGAACCAGTTTACCTGAGCTTGCCACTGCTATTGCTGCGGCCATAAAAGGTGAGAACGACATGGCAATGGGCAATATTGTTGGCTCGAACGTATTCAATGCCACTCTTGTCTTGGGTATCCCCGCCATACTTTCCCCTAGTGCCTTTTCACCTCAAGCATTTTCCCGAGATTTTTGGGTCATGATGGCAGCGAGTATACTATTCACAGTATTTTGTCTGGGAAAAAAGCATCGATTGAACCGATTGAACGGCATCTTGCTACTGGGCTGTTTTATCGCTTATTTTGTCGTACTTTTTGTTTCTAATTATTACGGTACTGAGTAATTGCCGATTGAATGGGAAAAGAGTGGGAAGTAAAAATGCCTAAAATCGATTTTCAGCAAGCAGGTAAGCAAGTATTACATATTGAACTTGAAGGGCTGGTTGGCCTGGAACAATACATTAATGACGATTTCAGCCAAGCCTGTGAACTCATGTTTAGTTGTGAAGGAAAAGTCATTGTGATGGGGATGGGCAAATCCGGTCATATTGGACGAAAAATCGCTGCGACATTTGCCAGCACCGGTACACCTTCGTTCTTTGTCCATCCTGGCGAAGCCAGCCATGGCGATCTTGGCATGGTAACAGCAAAAGACATCGTGCTGGCAATTTCCAATTCTGGTGAATCAAATGAAATTCTGGCATTAATTCCTGTACTCAAGCGACAAAAAGTCCCGCTCATCTGCATGACAAATAATCGCAATAGCAACATGGGCAAAGCCGCAGACATCCACTTGTGCATCAAAGTTCCACAAGAAGCCTGTCCATTGGGATTAGCCCCTACCACCAGCACTACCGCCACACTCGTCATGGGTGATGCATTAGCCCTTGCACTCTTGCAAGCGCGTGGCTTTACTGCTGAAGACTTCGCGCTTTCCCATCCAGGTGGAGCACTCGGACGCAAACTTCTGCTGCTGACCAGTGATTTAATGACCACCGGTGGTGATATTCCCCGTGTTCCCCGCACAGCGACTCTGCGTGAAGCGTTGGTGGAAATCACCCGCAAAAAATTGGGCATGACGGTTATTTGTGATGATGACATGCAGATCTGTGGTATTTTTACCGATGGCGATTTACGCCGTGTTTTCGATATGGGCATTGATTTAAACAATGCAAAAATCTCTGATGTCATGACTGCCGGCGGCATTCGTATTAAACCCAATGCACTGGCAGTTGATGCCTTAAATCTGATGCAATCACGCCATATTACCTCACTATTGGTCACAGAAGGTGACAAATTACTTGGTGTGCTACACATGCACGATCTTTTGCAGGCCGGTGTTGTGTAGGCCGGCCTTCTATAAAACAAGTAAACTGATACAAACAAGCATGATATAAATCTTAAGAGAATTTCTTAATGAGTCAAAAAGCGTACCTGGACACCTGTTATGGCCCAGTTAATAAAACAATTATCGAAAAAGCCCGTCGAATCCGTTTGCTGATTTGTGATGTTGATGGCGTGATGTCTGATGGGCTTATCTACATGGGCAATGAAGGCGAAGAGCTGAAAGCCTTTAACGTTCGTGATGGTTATGGCATCCGTTGTTTAATCACCTCCGGTATTGAAGTTGCCATCATTACTGGCCGCAAAGCAAAACTGCTGGAAAATCGGGCAAAAACACTCGGCATTACACATCTTTACCAAGGACAAAACGATAAGGTTTTGGCGTATAAGGAACTGTTGGATAAACTAGCGTTGCAGCCAGAGCAAGTCGCCTATATTGGCGATGACCTTATTGATTGGCCTGTCATGGCACAAGTTGGTTTATCCGTTGCAGTTGCTGATGCCCATCCTTTACTGTTGCCAAAAGCAGATTATGTGACTCAGATTGCCGGCGGACGCGGTGCAGTCAGGGAACTTTGTGATTTGGTGCTCTTCGCTCAGAACAAGCTCGAAGATGCCAAAGGGTTATCCATATAAATTAAAATTGAAAAAAGAATGAGCAAAATTCAATCCTGGCTGATCGCAATACTGGCACTGATCGCGCTCGCGCTGATTGGCTGGAATTTCTCGAGTATCAATGATGATGCCTCATCAGCCATTGTGGATGATGGTTATCCGACTTACCAAACACAGGAAGCCATTACTTTTGTCTATGATCCGGAAGGTAAGTTGACTTACAAGCTGGTTGCTGACGATGTTAAAAACTATACGGAAACCAAATTGACCTGGTTTACCAACCCCGTATTGACAACATTTGCCCCCAATAGCCTCCCTGGCACCCCGATAGCGACATGGACAGTGCGCGCTAACAAAGCCAAACTGACCAAAGATAAAATGCTTTATCTGTACGGGGATGTCCAAGTGGATAGCCTGAACGATGCGTCACAATTGCAGCGGATCACAACAGATAATGCGATCGTCAATCTGACAACCCAAGATGTCGCATCCGATGACCGAGTCACGCTTATTGGTGTCGGTCTGAAATCTGTTGGCATGAAAATGCGCGGCAATCTGCGAAACAAAACTGCTGAACTGATTGAAAAGGTGACCACTCAATATGAGATTCCACATGAACAACCTAATCCGTAATTCCGTTATTGCCAGTACACTTTTTGCCGTCAGTTTGCCCGTACTGGCTTTAAAAGATGATACAAAAAAACCCATTACTATCGACTCAGCAAGACAGTCATTAGATTTAACGGGAAACATTGCCACCTTTACAGATAATGTCACCGTAAAGCAAGGTTCGATCGACATTCATGCAGATAAGGTCGTTGTTACCCGCCCGGATGGGAATTCTGACAAGACAGTGATTGAAGCATTTGGTAATCCTGCCACTTTTTACCAATTGCAAGATGATGGTAAGCCCATCAAAGGTCATGCATCAAAGATGCGCTATGAGATGGATAAAGAGCTGGTCACCCTGACAGGGAACGCCTATCTTGAACAGCTAGACAGCAATATTAAAGGCGATAAAATCACTTATCTGGTACCAACACAACAAATGGAAGCATTTAGTGATAAAGGTAAACATGTCACCACCGTCCTGTTACCTGCCCAGCTACAAGAAAAAGGCCCTGGTGTTAACGGTGCTGACGCTCAGAAAAAGGGTAAATAACGACTGATGGCAATATTAAACGCAGAAAATCTGGCGAAAGCCTATAAAGGCCGTAAGGTCGTTGAGAACGTCAGCCTAAATGTGAAATCAGGGGAGATTGTTGGCTTGCTTGGCCCCAATGGAGCGGGCAAAACCACGACTTTCTATATGGTAGTCGGCATTGTTCCACGTGATGCTGGCTCTATCACCATTGATGAAGAAGATATCAGCCTGCTGCCCCTGCATGAACGTGCACGCCGTGGAATAGGTTACTTACCTCAGGAAGCTTCCATCTTCCGTCGTTTGAGTGTATTCGACAATTTGATGGCGGTACTGGAGATCCGCAAGGATCTGACTCAAGAGCAGAGAAAAGTGCGTGCCGAAGAGTTGATGGAAGAATTTCACATCTCTCACCTGCGTGATAACCTTGGTCAATCACTTTCCGGTGGTGAACGCCGTCGGGTGGAGATTGCCCGTGCATTGGCGGCCAATCCCAAATTCATTCTGTTGGATGAGCCTTTTGCCGGCGTTGATCCCATTTCCGTACTGGATATTAAAAAGATCATTCAACATCTGCGGGATTACGGATTGGGAGTACTGATTACTGACCACAATGTGCGTGAAACACTGGATGTCTGTGAACGTGCCTATATCGTCAGCCAAGGCCATTTGATTGCCCACGGTACGCCGAATGACATCCTGAATAACGAGCAAGTCAAACGCGTCTATTTGGGTGAAGGTTTCCGCCTTTAACTTTTATCCTTCTGTCAGGCGCGATTCAAGGAACTCTTCAAGCTAGGTTAAGGAGAAAGTGGTAACGCTATGAAGCAAAGTTTGCAACTCAGGCTCAGTCAGCAATTGACGATGACGCCACAACTCCAGCAAGCCATCCGTTTGTTGCAACTATCTACGCTTGAGCTTCAGCAAGAGATCCAGCAAGCATTGGAAACCAACCCACTGCTTGAGCAAGATGATCTGCATCAGGAAGTGGAGAACCAGGCCCTTTCTGATGCCGATACTGAAGTCATGGATACCCGTGAAGCACTTGAACAGAGGGATATGCCTGAAGAGCTACCGTTAGATGCCAGTTGGGATGAAATTTACACCGCTGGCACGCCTTCAGGAACTCACAGTGATTATAGCGTTGATGATTTCCCCGTATATCAGGGAGAAACCACCCAAACTTTGCAAGATTACCTCATGTGGCAGGCAGGATTAACGCCATTTACCGAAACGGACGCTGCCATTGCCACTTCAATCATTGACGCCATTGATGACACCGGATATCTGACCATTTCTACCGAAGAGATCCTTACCAGTATTGGTGATGATGAACTGACTTTGGCAGAGGTCGAAACCGTTCTCAAACGCATACAACATTTTGATCCGATCGGCGTTGCTGCCCGTGACTTACGCGAATGCTTGCTTATCCAGCTTGCAATGCTGCCGCCAAAGACGCCCTATCTGAATGATGCCAAACTTATTGTCAGCAACTACCTGGCACTACTGGGTAATCGAGACTTCCGTAATTTATTACGTCAGAGCAAATTAAAAGAGAGTACCCTGAAGGGGGCAATTGATATCATCCAATCACTGGAACCAAAACCTGGCCTGGTAGTCAATACTGGTGAATCCGAATATGTTATTCCAGATGTATTGGCACAGAGAGAAAATGGACGCTGGCAAGTCAGGCTAAATACCGATAGCATCCCCCGTCTGCGCATCAACCAACACTACGCAGCACTGGGACAACGGGCCAACAATGAGAGTGACAGCCTGTTCATACGCAATAACTTGCAAGAGGCCAAATGGCTGCTCAAGAGCCTCGAAAGCCGTAATGAAACATTGCTGAAAGTCGCCCGCTGTATTGTTGAACGGCAACAAGACTTTTTTGAATATGGTGAGGAACACATGAAACCACTGGTATTGGCTGATATCGCCTATCAGATTGACATGCATGAGTCCACCATTTCTCGCGTGACAACCCAGAAATACCTGTATAGCCCACGAGGGATTTTTGAACTTAAGTATTTTTTCTCCAGTCACGTCAACACCGACAGTGGTGGTGAAGCTTCTTCTACCGCGATACGTGCGCTGGTGAAAAAACTGGTCGCGGCAGAGAATCCGGCTAAGCCACTGAGTGACAGTAAATTGACCAGCATACTCGCTGAGCAAGGTATTCAAGTGGCTCGCCGGACTGTCGCAAAATATAGAGAGTCGTTATCCATCCCGCCTTCAAACCAACGTAAGAAATTGGTTTGAACAACACAGAGAAGGAAAACACCTATGCAACTCAAAACCATGCAACTCAATGTTACAGGCCACAATATTGAAATTACCGATGCACTTCGCAACATTGTGAACACCAAATGCGGCAAATTGAATCAATACTTCGATAAAATTAACCTCATTCAGGTCATCCTCCGGGTGGAAAAGGTGCAACGGATTGCCGAAGCTACAGTGTATGTTAATGGAGGTGAGTTGCATGCAAGCTCAGAACATGAAGACATGTATGCGGCAATTGATGTACTGGTAGATAAGCTAGCGCGTCAATTGACCAAACACAAAAGTAAATTGAGACAACATTAATCGCTTTTAGGCAACGGGGCTGTCATAAAATTATCACTGTTCTATCTATAACACCGTCTATAACGCCCTGTACTCAGTGCGATCTGTAGATCGGTTTTAGAGCGGCAGTGCATTAATACCGGATGCCTTAATCAGGCATCTGGTATAACAAGGCCCTAAGTGAATAAAGAAATGAACAACGAAACAGATTTACCACTAAGCTCAGTGCTTTCACCCGCATGTACACGCAACAACGTACCTTGTTCGAGTAAAAAGCGCGCCTTAGAGATTATCAGTGAGCTGGCATCAAAACAGCTTGAAGTGCCGGAAAATGCCGTCTTCGAAGCTATTCTTGCGCGCGAAAAAGTCGGTACAACAGGAATTGGCAACGGGATTGCAATCCCTCACGGCAAATTGGATAAAGAGTGTTCGGATAATGCCGTAGGGGTATTTTTGCACCTGGAACAACCCATTACCTTTGACGCCATCGATAATCAACCTGTTGACTTGCTGTTCGCTTTATTGGTGCCGTCAGACCAATGTCAGACTCATTTACACTCACTATCATTGATTGCAAAGCGCCTTGCAGATAAAAATCTCTGCCGTCGCCTGCGCTCAGCGCAGAGTGATGAAGAACTGTATAAAATTATTACTGAATAAATAGCGATTATAATTATAAACATTTAGGGGGAGTCGCCTCATGGTGCTGATGATAGTCAGTGGTCGTTCAGGTTCTGGGAAATCCGTTGCTTTGCGGGCACTGGAAGATATGGGCTTCTATTGCGTGGATAACCTACCCGTTGTGTTGCTGCCAGAATTGGCAAGCACACTGGCCGAACGTGATATCTCGGCGGCGGTTAGCATTGATGTCAGAAACATGCCGGAATCGCCAGAAATTTTTGAAGAAGCCCTGACGCAATTGCCTGATAGTTTTTCACCACAATTACTGTTTCTTGATGCGGATCGTAATACCCTGATCCGCCGCTACAGTGACACACGCCGTCTGCACCCACTCTCCAGCAAAAATCTGTCACTGGAAAGTGCCATTGACCAAGAAAGCGATTTGCTTGAACCCCTGCGCTCACGTGCTGACTTGATCATTGATACATCTGAAATGTCCGTTCATGAACTGGCGGAAATGCTCAGGACACGTCTATTAGGCAAACGGGAACGAGAATTGACGATGGTGTTTGAATCCTTTGGGTTCAAACATGGTATTCCCATCGACGCAGACTACGTTTTTGATGTGCGTTTCCTGCCAAACCCTCACTGGGACCCGAAACTGCGCCCAATGACGGGTTTGGATCGTCCTGTGGCCGCGTTTTTGGATCGCCATACAGAAGTTCATAATTTTATTTATCAAACCCGTAGCTATCTTGAGCTTTGGTTACCTATGCTGGAAACCAATAATCGCAGTTATCTGACCGTCGCTATTGGTTGCACAGGCGGAAAACACCGTTCAGTCTATGTAGCAGAACAGTTGGCTGATTATTTTCGTTCCCGTGGCAAAAACGTGCAATCACGCCACCGCACACTGGAAAAACGCAAATAATATGAATAACACAAGCCATGACAGTCAAACAAAGACTTGAAATTAAAAATCGGCTCGGAATGCATGCTCGGCCTGCGATGAAACTGCATGATCTGGTACAACAGTTTCAATCAGAAGTGATTCTGCGTAACAGCAGTAACTTACAGGCCGAGGCCCGCAGCGTCATTGCCATGCTGATGCTCGATTCTGAACAAGGCAGCCATATTGACGTTGAAGTCAATGGGCCGGATGAACAACAAGCACTGGCGGCCATTATCGAACTCTTCAACGCCGGGTTTGATGAAGAGTAACACCTCCCTTCTATATATATTGCATATTGTCTCTAATGGCTTCTTATTCAAGACAATACTCCCACCAGTCCCCAAATATAACGATACAACAAACGGATTTAACTTGAATCTTGATTTATTCCTTGATATATAGCAGATAATAGTTATTACTCTTATTACAAACAACTTTTTATTCAACATTTGA
This sequence comes from Xenorhabdus griffiniae, assembly GCF_015163655.1. Classification (GTDB taxonomy): domain Bacteria; phylum Pseudomonadota; class Gammaproteobacteria; order Enterobacterales; family Enterobacteriaceae; genus Xenorhabdus; species Xenorhabdus griffiniae. The sequence continues at coordinate 42,066 of NZ_JADEUF010000021.1, forward strand.
AGTCAAGCATTAGTGACAGCATACACAATCAATGTTAGGACTTAGTTGAAATAAATTAATGTTAATTCAATCCCCCAGGAAAATATAAAAATAAGTTAAAGACAATGAAAGAAAAGAATAAAATAATACAACATCATTTCGATAATGACTTGATAAAGTTAATTAACTTTAATCTCGATTGTGCTGAAAAAGAATGGCAACAAGTTCGACATAAATTAAATAAAAATGAAACTAATATATCAATGGATTGGATTAATAATAATTTCCATCAGCATGTTGATAGCAATAATAACGTTATCACCACTGAATTAAATTCTGAATACAGTCACAAAGATAGCGTTAAACCAGTACCGGAAAAAGAAATGGTACAAACGTTCATACCCGGCTATCCAGTTTTAGAGAATAATAAACCTGAAGTTGATGAATTTGTTGTATTTATGATGGATATGAGAAACTCCAGCTCCAGCTTTAAACAACGTCCCACCGCCACTATAGAATGTGGTTTACAAAGGATTTTCTATGAAACGTCCGCATTAATTCCAGCAGTAGTTTATACAGCCGCACAAGAAAGTGGGAAAATGACAGAGCTACTTGGCGATGGGGCATTAATTCTTTTTCACATTAAGCCTAACAACCGCGTAAATATAATAAATAAAGCTTATATGGCTGGCAAACAATGCATTAACAATACAATTAATCATGTTAATGCTATCTTATGGGATAGATACAATTTACCCCCTTTAAAAATTGGTATAGGCCTTGCTTATGGAACTGCCATCGTTAAGGTCATAAATATAAACGGACATCATCCTAAAGTGATAGGCCAGTGTGTTTGGGAAGCAACAAAATTAAGCCACGGAGAAAATACGATAGGGTTGTCAGAAGAAATTCAAAAAATATTAAATTTAAATAAATCATGTTGATATTATATACCAATCTAACTTCAATATGCGTGTGTTTTCTCCCCGCTTCGCGGGGAGAAAACAGGTTTCATATCACGTTGTAAATTGCAACTTGAAGTTTAATGTGTATAAAAATAGTTAGCCAAAAAGCGCTGCGAAAAATCACTAAAAATCTTACCTGGTTTATTCCCCCATCGCAGGTTCAACTATCAGCATATTTTACAAAATATGGGAATTCATCGCATGTTATTGGGAACGCCTGAAATGATCGCTGATGATGTGGAAAAATGGTTTTTTGGAGAGTGCCGCCGATGGGTTCGGGCTGACTATACAGAACAGATACGCTTCGGTGTGTCCTCTTGCCAAGGCAGGGCGAGATCTCACATTTTTAGCAAGGTTATTGAGGTTAAATAAAGACCAGAATATGACTTTCTATAGCTATTTCTCCCATTAAAACGCTAAGATCACGCTATTCCATAAAAATAGCGATCATAACAATGAGTATTTTTTATTTTATCAGCAAGATAGATGACCCACGTTCTGACATCAATAAAAAACATGAATTGATGGATGTGATTTTTTTGGC
>NZ_JADEUF010000210.1 GCF_015163655.1 Xenorhabdus griffiniae
GCTGATACACAACAGTATTTAAGCGGACTCTGGGCGAAAATCAGAGCCAAACTCCATCGTAATAATCTGCGTATCTTTGGTATTCGCGTGGCTGAACCGCATCACGATGGTACACCGCACTGGCATATGCTGTTTTTTATGCAGCCAGACCAGGCGGATCAGGTACGCGATATTATCCGTGAGTATGCCACCCAGGAAGACCGCCACGAACTGTGGAATGCTAAAGCCGAACAGTGGAATGAGAAAGCCCTGAAAGCGCGATTTCATGCTGAGAAGATTGATCCGGAGAAAGGGTCGGCAACCGGCTATGTGGCGAAATACATTTCTAAAAATATTGATGGCTACGCGATGGACGATGAGCTGGATGATGAAAGCAATCGCCCCATGAAAGAAGCCGCTATCGCCGCCAGTGCCTGGGCAAGTCGCTGGCGTATCCGTCAGTTTCAGTTTGTCGGCGGTGCGCCGGTAACGGTTTACCGTGAACTGCGTCGTATGGCAGACCATGATACCGCGATGGATTTAAGCGTGGAATTTGCTGCTGTGCATGATGCGGCAGATAACGGCGACTGGGCAAGTTATATCAATGCACAGGGTGGCCCTTTTGTTCGTCGTGACGACTTGGTTGCGCGTTTGTGGTATGAGACGGAGCAAGAGACTAACGCCCACGGCGAGAATGTGATCCGTATTAAAGGGGTTTTCTCGATGGACACTCCAATCTTAACACGTCTCAAGAGCTGGAAGATTGTGCCGAAGTTGGCCGAAGCGTCAGCGGAGGCGGGTGTTAGCGGTGCGCCCGCACCGCCTAGGAGTTCTGTCAATAACTGTTCGGGGGTGTCTGGTACGGTCAATGGCAGTAGTGAGGGGCTGATTGAAAAAATTATCGATTATGCCGATTCGGTCGGCATGGATTTTAGCCGATTTATGGCGAAGTCCTTAATCATGGCTGGAAAAATCAGCATAGACGGGCAGCCATTTAAGTCATGGACGAATGGCAGTTTTATTCCTATGGAGTCAGAACGGCAGCAAGAAGCACGCCGCGATAGGTTGCGGGCGCGAATTAATCAACTTGGGGAAATGATGAAACTATGAGAATCAATTTGGGTAAATACGTGATCACATCAGATAGCCGTTCATACACGCTGAATAAAAAGAGCATAGCCAAAACAGGGGAAAATGTTGGTCAGGAGTCTTTAACGCCATTTCGATATTACACGCAATTATCACACTTAGTCCGTGATGTCATCAATCTGGGTGTTGATAGTTCTGATATCAAAACATTGCAGCAGCTTAGTGAGCGTATTGAGGAAATTGCGGAAAATTTGGCGGCGAGGATAACTAAATGAAAGTCATCACCTTAAATGTAACACCTGAAGTCGTTAACAACATCAATCATCAATTTGAGTCAGGTTTATTTGTCTGGCAGGAACGCTGGAAAGCCTGTCGACATTACCGTAACCGTTTTTTGCATAAGGCCAGGCAGATTGGTGCAGATTATTATTTTGTGCTGGAAGCGTTGCAAGATGCCTGCCGGACAGGTCGAAATAAGATTTTTATGTCGAATCAGGAATTATTACCCAATTTTGTTCATTATGTCGCGCAGTATTTCCCGAAGCAGCAGAAGCACCTGGTCGAACAAGCAGATGATATTCAGTTGCTGAGACTCAGTAATGGTGCTGAACTCCGCTTTGTACATGAAAATAGCTATGTTGCTGCGTTGTGCGGGGATGTGTATGTGTCTGAGTGGGCGTGGTCGGTTAATCCTGTTCGATTGGTGCAATTGGCGTTAAGTATATCGATAAATGAGCAATGGCAGAGAACATTTTATTCTTCACGGGGTACAGGCGATAACGGCGAAGAAACGTACAAGCGTTTTTTTACCCATCGTCGTGTTATGGGTGACCCCGCCTTTTTCGATACGGTCACGTTGTTTGAGGTACCTGAACACGATTTGAGTGAGGAGCGGTGCCGCTATCAATGCTCAAAAGAAGAATTTGAGGCGCTGTATTTATGTAAGATGCCACATCCACGCTGGTAATCAGGGAGAAGACACAATGGCTAGATCTCCCTCAGAACGTAAAGCCGCTCAACGTCAACGCCAGCAGTACGCTGGCGTCACCAAAATAGCCTTTTTGCTCTAATAAAAACCTAATATTACATATTGATTTAAAAGTCATTTTTGCAATCAAAACGCAATTTATGATTGATTTTTAGCGAAAAATTCTAGAAATATTGGCTAAGTCACACAATCAGATATTACCTAATGCAATTAATTCAGAGGGCAATTATATTAATTAGTATCTGTTTATATATACAGTATTTCGAGTGTAGTATTTCAAATAGTAGGGATAAAATGTTAGACGCTTTAAACACCTCCATTCTTTTAGAACGTATTGAATTGATCTGTAAAATGGGCGGTTCGGAATATTTAAATGATAGTGACAGGCAGATTGCCCTGTTTTGGCTTGGCGAGTTGGTTAAGCAGGTTAAAGGTGATCTGGAAGCTCAAATAGAAAGCCACTGATAGTGGCTCCTAAAACTTAAATCAGGCTGCACTGGCTTGCAGCAGGTCTAACGCCATCTGGCGTTGCTGCGAACTGAGATGATTAATCACATTTCGCAGCAAAATATCCCCCGTTTTTGCACTGGGGCTGATGGTGTGCGAGAACGTCAGGTTCATCACAAA
>NZ_JADEUF010000211.1 GCF_015163655.1 Xenorhabdus griffiniae
ATTATATTTTCCTTTTTTATTTCTGTTGTTGTTTTTGTTACTGACGTTAATTATTCAAGTGTTATACCGACCATTTTTATTTCACTTTTTTTTGCGTTGTTTTCTTCTTCTCCTAAATTAAAATATAAATCCTTTATGTTCTTGAGGAAGCATAAAGGATAGATGTGTCTATTTTTGTTATCTTTGGCTATGGCTCCAGTTTATTGATAGTAACGAATGTTCAGGTAATATTTAAAATGTAGCACAATTAGAATCAAATGCTTAGTAGCAGTGCTTATAACTCTAAGTGTAAAATTATTCTTTGCTTCTGAGTTAGAGAAGAATTACAATGTATTTATGGCAACTTATCAAAAAGTTAAGCAACTAAATAGCGTTTCAAAATGATAGGAGTATTCCTTATCCTGCGAGCCGCGCGAGATAAGAAACTCCAACATCTGATACTCTCAGTATTATGAAAACCTATTTAGAAGAAAAATTTCATTACAAATAATTAAAAAAACTGGTGGTTAAAAAAATGAATAGTGAAGAAATAGAAGAATTAATGAAAAAAAGTGGTTTTACTTTAAATGACATGAAGTTATTAAAAACCATAAATAAGAGAAGCGGCACTACATTGTTAGATGAAATGATGAATCTGGAAAATAGATTTTATAGACTCTTGTTGATCCTTCCTTTGGCGTTTATGGTGCTGGCGTTCTTTTTTTTAATGGCAGGTGAGGCTAATTTTAAAGGATTCTTTATAGCTATTGTTATTTTAATGCCTCTTGCTATATTTATAACTTCTTTCAGGTTAGCTTATAAATCGTTTATATTTATGCGAAAATACAAACGATTGTGAAGATTACTCTCATTATTCAATCGGGGTGTTATATGTGTCGTAGAGTGATTTTAATGTTACTCCATCTGCTGATATTTCAAATGATAGAGCATAGCCCCCCATAGCTTTATAACTGGTTATATAATCGTCATTTATATAATAAAATAATCTCCATGCCTCAGGTTTTAAGACATTTCTAAATACGCCGTATCCAGAAAGAGCTATGTCTACACCACCATAAACTAAATTTGCCGTTCTTTTATCTAACCCGATAAAATTAAAAGCATGTTCATAGCCTAATTTCAAATAACCTTTATAATCGGCATCGTTATTAAGTAATGATGTTAAATTTTCTTCAAAATTCCCTGCACCATGAACAATGAGCGCTGAACCTGCTACATAGCCAACCACCGTTTGACTTGTTGCGGTTACAATAGCAAGACCTGTGATAAACTGAACTGCTCCGGCGACTAAACCAATGCCTTTTAGAACATAAGTGTATGCGTCATTTTCTTTTTTTATTTCAATGGCTGCATATTTTTGAACTATATTATTTCTTATAATATTCTCTTGTTGAGATAAATATAACCGCTCTTGCTTTAAATTTTGTATCGCTTGTGATTTATCGGATTCAGAGGATGACTGGCTTAGTATTGTACCTAAATTGTAATCAGTAAATTTTTTAATTTCATTTTGAAATTTTCTTTTAACTGAAAAATTTTCTAGAAATGTTGATACTGATAATGCAGCTTCAGTTACACTTCTGGCAGTTAACGCTCCCATTGCAGAAAAATAATCATTATTTCTATTTATAAACATGATTAATAAACCCTATCATCCCAGAAGCTATAACCACTAGTGCCAGCCAAGTGATGTTGCCATGTTATGCTTTTGTATTTAAATGAGACGCTCTCTAATGGTTGTGCATCATTATGAGTTGATGAGTTAGGGCAAATAATATCAATATTGCAAATTGTTGCACCTGTGACTTTTATAGAAAAATAAAGAGATAACCCACCGTTGCTATCTGTTCTATACATATTAAACATACATTCTAGTTCTTCATTATCTGATATAGCTACTCCTAGTAATGGGGTTGATTTATCTATTGGTTTTTTTATGTTAATAGGCAAGTGATTTACATTTTGTTCTCTGGATAAAGAGGAGTTTAATTCGTAAATATATATTTGGTCTTCACGACCACTTTGATAAAGATTACCAATTGAACTTTCTGATGAACATCCAGAAGATATTAAACCTTGTTTTTTTCCTTTTATCGTTAAATAAATAATATTAGCCATTCTATTTTTCCTTGATGTATTTTTCTTACTATAAAATACAGAGTTATTATTTGCTTTGTCAATGATATTTATCATTTTTTAACAAAGTTAACTGTATTTAATTTATGGTGTTTTATGTTTCTATAAGTGAATATTTAAATGATTATATTTGCATCGTGTAATAGCATGGTTTTTCTTTGGGTTTTTATTTCCTAAATTTCGCTTAAATAATCTATACCCATCTCACTTCAAAATGCATATTGTTTCTCCCCGCGAAGCGGGGAGAAACAATGAGTTATGTTGTCTTATAATGAGCAACTTGAAAGTTAATGCGTATATGTGTAATTTTAAATGAGTTAGAGAAATGGCAAAGTGCTGAGTAATACACACGGCAATTTTAGAATAGTTTGGTTACAGGGCGGGATTCCACTTTGTATTTAATTTAATCAAAGATAAGCTGACTACGGAATTCTGCTGACCACGTTGCTCTTCGACGTTTAGCCACTTGACTATCTTTTATACTGG
>NZ_JADEUF010000212.1 GCF_015163655.1 Xenorhabdus griffiniae
ATAAGCATGACTCAGTCCTCTCTTTTGCTTTTTTGTTTGTGGAAAATCAAAATTCGCAAAAATTGGACTGAGTTTCTTCGACACTCCTACCATTTTGAAAAGTTATTTATCCTCAATAGATTCATTTTTTATCATTTGTTCTAATGGGTGCATGTTATTCACACATAAAAAGAAGAGCCATTCAATCTTAATTATTATGGATTTTATTATATTTTAAATTTTATTTATCTTCCTCAATGGCAAATTCAATGGCTTCTTTTACACGATAGTAATTTTTATTTTTTTGTGTGAACTCTGGGCAATTTAGAATTTAATTAAAACAACAAATTATGAATGCGATGCGGAATATCAGGTCATTATTTGAACGTCTTGATTATGTAATTTCCACCAAATATTGAAAGCCTATCAAAAATATAAGGATAGGCTTTGTGAAGTGGTATTGTTAATTTATTTTTATAATAACAAATTAGTTAAATATATCAAACCTTGATATTATCTCATAATCTTCAAGATTTGCAGCTTTATAGCTTTCGTCACCAAACATGAATTTCCAGACATAAATATAAAAATCTCTGACAGGTATCATATCTGGTAGTAGTATTTGAGGGGCACCAGAATCATAATAACGTGTTAATTTTTCATCACTAGCATAACGAATTACATATTTAAAACTTTCTTTACATCTGTGTTTCCATGACATAGAAAATTCATTATATTCTAAAAACAATAACTCATTAACCAATTTTTCTATGCTTTTCACATTATTAAGATTTAAATCTAATAGGCTATGGTCAATATGTGGGCCTCCAGCTAATGGAGCCCAAAACATATATATATACCCTTCACTTATTTTTATTTTTTTCATTTCCTAGTCCAATTATTATTCAATTCCGAATATACTATAAATCTTTCCCGTTTTTTTATCAAAACCAGCTCTAACTGTTGAGGTTTCAAAATATTCTTTCCCTCCTTTTTTATAACCTTCTGAAACAACTTTACCCATATCAAAATCTACTCTGCCTGTTTTATGAATTTCTGGATTGTATAGAGGTAAAGCTTTTTGTATTGCTTCATATTGATCTTTATAAGATAGAAATCTAGTAGAATCTGTTGGCTTGCCATTCCTACCATCAGGTGTATAACCTGTTTTTGCTCGATAATTTTGTTGCTCCAAAGTAGTACCTGGGCCATGCCTACGAAGGCCATGAACATCTTCAGTTGCAAGTGTAGACTCAAATTCCTGAATTTTTTTCTTATAGTACTCTTCGTCCTTATCAGCTTTTTGGCTCAAATAAACATAAACTGCCGGCACGCCCTCAATCGGGAAGACCAGAATATAATCCCGGAAATCATTTTCCTGTACCGGCGTAGTCGTCTTCGTTGGCCCGCGATCTGTTCCATCCGATATCGGCGTTTCCGTTTTGTTTCCCGCCATTTCATCCGGATCTTGCTGCGGGTTGACCATAACTCCGTCCCGCCACGTGGGCTGCTCTGGAATTTCCAGTCCGGGTGTTTGATCGGTCATACTCGGATCATCAAGCGGCACAGTGTTGACATTGATTGGCGTGCCACGCTGGCTAAAATATTGAGGCAAGTCCTGCGGTGATAATGCCTGATACATTGATGACGCTGTCGTGTACCAGACCAATATAGGTGAATCCGCGCCATCCTCCCGAAATTCATAGGTGCCTGGGGCAGTTTGCTTCACATAGCGTACTTTAACCGTATCCATACCGCTTCCTTCGCGGGTATGGTAGCCAACCACCTTCACTCCTCCGGTCTTCTCGTCTTCCGCAAAACGATAGCGAACACGGGTCTCTGCACGGCCTTTTTGATCCGCCAGTTGTTTCAGTCTTTCGAGCTGGTGTTGAGCCGTGTCACTGTCAGCGCCCAATGCCCGTTTCAATGCCCCCCAGGCGGCCTGTGCCCGATCCGCCGGTGTGGAAGAAATGGCGGCCATGAATAATTTCTCTTTCTCAGAAAGTCGTGGAGGCGCGCTTTGGGTTTCCCATACTCCCTCGTTATCATTCGCCGTACCTGCCGTACCCGCAGCCGCGCCCAATGCCATCTGCGTCTCGATTGCCTGATACACCAGCGGATTGGCTTGTGCCGGTGGCACCACCTGATCAAGCAGCCACCCTATCGGCACCATATACCACGGCGGCGTATTTTTATTCTGCGTCGCCGAAGCCATTGCGGGTGCCTGCGATGCTGGTGAGGGCAGGTAAACCTGCAATTGACCAAAATTGGCGGCGGGCTCGGTCTCTGTGCCTGCATCGGTGCAACCCAATGATTACATTCAGGATTTTTGCAGATAACAGGCCAATAAATTAAATTTATTGGCCTGTTAGATAGTTTAAATTAATAAATAATCCCTTTATATTTCAACATTAATTCTCGTCCTTTATCATCTAACAATATTGGTAGTTTGTGTAAAAAAACATAACCATCATCATTAAATTCAAGTAAGGCATTGTCTAATGGTGATATAAAAAAAGTCGCGCCATTAAAGAAACACTGAGAATTTAACGTATAATAATCATCAATAAAGACATTAATGTTTTCTTTTTTTATGAAATAGACCTCATTTTTTGAATAGGAA
>NZ_JADEUF010000213.1 GCF_015163655.1 Xenorhabdus griffiniae
CTGCTTTCTCACACATTGGGTATTTTTGCCAACTTTAAACAAGGTAAAAAACAACGCGACTGGCTTCAACAAACGCTCGTTATTGGGTGTTAAAGTTGAGCATCGCGTTATCAATATGCCAGTTAAAGGCTCGCTAGGAGGAACAAGAATGTATCCAACGATGGACTTTCATCCAGAGTATAATATAACCCGTTATTTTGTTGATAAAATTGGTGATCGTAGTGGTTATTCTCAAGAGGAGAAGGACAGGCAGCGGAAGCATGATCCTTACTATGGGTTTTATAAGTGGTATTACCCTCAATTTCAGCATTCAAATTCAGACAGTGAATTTGATGCATTTATCAGCCAACGAGTAGCAGGGCAAAATAGTCGGTAGCATAGCGGTTGTAACCCGCTAGAATCACCCCATCGGCCCGAACACCCGAACCTAACATAACCCGAATTCCGTTTAAGCCATCACGGGTAAATCACCATCTGAATAGAAATTCTTAAGTGATGGCTTTTTCAATTTAAGACAATAAGCAATCAGTCCGCATAAAACGGTTAACATGAATCCTTTTATACTTCGGTGGCGTGAGTGTTCGATCTGAGAAATTAATTTTAATTGCCCATTTTAAGTAGGCAATTTCACCAAAAACTGGCGCTAGATTGGATTCTTGCACAATCCGATTCTCCGTCTACAGGGCCAGAGCCAGACTGAACTAATACACATTAAGTATGCTCGTGCCCTGTTATAGAGGGGCGCCATGATATGTATCAGCGATGTTTCATGTTTCGGAACAAATATACGACAACTCCGAAAACCTCAACATCCGAGTTTTCAATATCAATCAATGGCACGCGGTTATCATCAACAGATAGAAATCCATGAGTACCACCTTGGATAAATCTGTAAACTGATAACGTTTTGTTAACCCTAGCATATATCAAATCATTTGTTCCCGCTGTCTCATTGCTATAAACAACTATAATGGTGCCCGCAGGAACTTCCGCGCATCCACTGTTCACAAGCAATTTATATGCCTTGCATGTTTTAGAGTCCACCAAATCTGGTATAATTATTTGATCGCCTGTTGGAGTATTCCCTTCATAAATATCAACTGGAAACATCCCTTTATATTTAATGAGTTTTATGCCCTTGTGTTCTGGTTCGTTACTTTCTTCTGCCTTCATTGGGCCTTTCCCGTCAGATAACCATTCTGGACGGACACCTAAGACACGTGCGATATCAACAAGTCGAGTAGTTCTGGTTGCTGTTCCTGAGGTTAATTTCCATACGCTGGATTGGGCCATTCCGACTGCTTTAGCTAACGCACCTTGACTAAATCCACCTTCGTGCATTGCGCAATTTAGTCTCTTTGTGAATGTCATGTTTCAGCCTTTACGAATAATCGTTTGATGTGTTCATCATATCGCTATGGCGATAATAAATCAAAATCGCTATAGAATTTAATTATTGCTGAATAATGGATTAATCATACAAATAATGTCTATAGCGATTGATTTATAATTTAAGGAAATCATGACTAACACAGCAATAGAGAAAGCAATAAGGCTTTGGGGTAGTCAAAAGGAATTTGTCGAGCAGATAGACAAAGCTCAATCCACGGTAAGCGATTGGTTAACTGGGAAGAAAAAATCTCACCAGAGAATGTCGTGATCATTGTCGAAGTTACAAACAGCGTAGTCCAAGCCCACGAACTACGCTCCGATCTGTCCAAAGTGTTTCCGCCACCTGGGGTATTCTATGGATAACTTCCAGTCGATGGTTGTTTATGCACTGGCGTTTTGGATGATCCCTGTATGGGGTGATCTGTGGTGGGGCTTAGATATTATCGTCATGAGATTTTCAGCCAAAGAACAAGACACCGGCTCTGACAATAAGCGGGAAAAACGCCTGCCACCTGTGGTATGCCAGTCGTCAGACCATAAAGGATGTGAAAGCGCAGCGACTCGCTAATATGCAATATCTTGAGCCGATGGATATTGAGGATGTGGCAACGGGCGAGCGTTTTGATCCTGGTCGAAAAGGTCATGTCGCATTAACCCACGCATCACATTAACGCCAAAAGAAGAAGCGTTATTACCAGAGGTGATGCGTTTACCGCCTCGATATGCCCTGGCGAGTATTACGCAATTATGCTGACAGAAAAGAGTAAACTAAGCCCCGTCCCTCGGACTGAGGGACGGGGCGAAGACTGAATGAAGATCGCACTGACCTACAAAAAGGCATTATGCGCGTATTGGGTTCGTGTAGAGGCTAACATTCTGACCGATTGCCACCTCAGAGCAAATGATTCTGGGGTGGCAGAACTAACACTGTATCATTACGAGAAGACGGTAATATTCTACCGTCCTATTTGATTTTAATAACAGGGTAAGATGGCTATTGGCGAATAGTCTGTCCCTCCTATGCACTGCATACACAGTCGTGCCATTCTTGGCTATCTGGAGGATATATCGCGCACTCTATATGCCTTTTCATAATTATGAGACTTCCATATTTCCTATTCCTTTCCAACTGTTTTCTGATGCTGAATTCAAAAAAACTCTCACTTTTTTAATGAGTTGCCACATGT
>NZ_JADEUF010000214.1 GCF_015163655.1 Xenorhabdus griffiniae
CAGGGCTAGATCTCACAATTTCCATAGGGTTATTTAGATTAAATAAAAGTCAGTCCCTAATTTTTTTAGGTACTTTTCTCATTAACACGTTAAGATCTTGCCATTCTAAATAATCACGATCCCAATAATGAGTATTTTTAATTTTATCAGCAAGATAGATGACCACCGCTCTGACATTAATAAAAAACATGAACTTATCGAGGTGATTTTTTTAGCTTTTTCTGCTGTATTGTGCGGTGCGTCGGGCTGGAAAGCCATTCAGGAATTTGGTGAGTTACAAATCGAATGGCTGAGAAAATACACGCATTTTACCCATGGTATTCCTCGCCGTCATTGTATTGCGAATATTATCAAGCTGATAGATCAAGATGTGCTCGTCGAAGCCTTTTATAGCTGGATTAACCAACGCCGGGTTAATGCCGGAAAAAGTGTTATTGCCATTGATGGAAAAACGATGCGGGGAACCTGCAAAGGCACGCTGTTTGAAGCGTTACATATCGTGAGTGCGTACGATATCGAATCGGGTGTTGCGCTGTATCATCGGGCGGCGGAAAGCAAGGGAAAAGAAGGCCCTGTTGCCCGAGAACTGATTGAATTATTGGCGCTTGATGGCGCTATCATTACGATGGATGCCCTGCATTGCCAAAAAGAAACACTCGCATTAATCACCCAACGCGGCGGTGATTTTATTGTCGGTCTGAAAAGCAATCAAAAAAATCTCTATGAATTTGTTAAATCTCATTTTTCTTCAAATTACGAGAAGGATGAACTGGCTGAATTTACCGAAAAAAGTCGGGGTCATGGCCGGGAAGAACTGCGCCATGTGATGCAGCTCAGCGCGACATTACCGGAACCCCTTCAGCAACAATGGCCGTCAATAAAGAGTGTGATTGAAGTTGTGAGCGAACGAACAGTCAAAGGCAAATCTTGCCACCGCGATTCTCGCTGGTACGTGAGTTCGTTGCCACTGGATGCAGAAACTGCGGCCAGAGCCATCAGAAGACATTGGTCGGTGGAAAATGAGCTACATTGGGTTTTGGATGTCACGTTCAGGGAAGATGCTATCTCACTTAAAGATCCCGATGGTGCGGCACAGATGGCGCTTTTTAACCGAATTGCGTTAAATGTGATTAAACAAGATACCAGTATTAAGGACAGTCAAAAAGCTAAGCGCCGAATGGCAACATGGTCAGGGAAATTCCGCAGTCAGCTTATCTTTGGTTAAATTAAGAGCAAAGTGGAATCCCGCCCTGTCTGTTTACCCGATTGCCTTCTGGCCGGTACTATTGAAAACAGCTTTTGTATTGCAAAAATATCCTCAATAAAATAAATTTTGTTAAAAATGCAATGAAAATCTCAGGGTAACCTATACACCTCCAGATATTTCATGCGACCATGCCGATATAGCTTCCAAAACGGGTTTAAGTGACTCCCCAAAGTCCGTCAAAGAGTAAATAACCTTAATGGGTGGTTTATTTCCATATACTTCCCTTAAAACTAATCCATCTTTCTCTAATTTCTTGAGTTGTATGCTTAAAGTCATCTCAGTAATATGAGGGATATCCTTTTTTAACTCACTGAATCTTTTACTTTTATCTTTCAGGTAATACAAAATGACTCCTTTCCATTTACCACCAATCAAATCCATAGCCATACTGACAGGACAAGGGTAACTCTTCCCATTCAATGAAACTTGGCAGCCCCCGCCTTTCGTAACTTCAACCATAAACTCCTCCCTACTATCTAACTGGATAGTTATTGTCATAGAAAAAAATCATCATAAACTAATTATAGTAACTATCAAATTGATAGCCTTTAAAAAATATAACTTAAGGAAATTTAATATGTCTTTAATGATATTGGCCCACCCAAATTTTGAACAATCAATTGCGAACAAAACGATTGTTGAAGAATTAAAAAATAGTAGCATTGATCTTGAGATCCGTAATATTCATCAATTAAACCCAAATTACAACATTGATATTAATTCTGAACAAGAAGCATTATTAAGACATGATTTAATCATTTTACAGTATCCGATGTACTGGTTTAATATGCCCGCAATTCTTAAAGCTTGGTTTGATCAAGTTTTCACATATCAATTCGCTTATGGTTCAAAAGGGAATAAATTAAAAAACAAAAAACTCCTGCCCAGTCTTACAATAGGGCAATCAGAGAAAAACTTCAAACAAGATAACAGCCAATTTCTTATAGATAGCTTTCTTAAATCCATCAAAAAATCAGCAGAATATTCACAAATGAAATATATAGATCCAGTTATTCTTTATGATATAGCTACTGTTAACGGACATACTGAGCACGAAATAAAAGAAAAAGCTAAAGCTCATAGTGAAAAAATAAAGAGAGTAATTCAAAGAAATATTAATGCAAATTACTGAAACAATAATTTATGGTTAACATTTAAATAAATCTAAAATTATAAGAAATAGCCAAGATCATCAAAGAATAGATATCAATATTCCTTTGCTTCATGGCTATTTCATAAGCATGAACCGCAGAGGCAA
>NZ_JADEUF010000215.1 GCF_015163655.1 Xenorhabdus griffiniae
GTTTTTTGATATTTATGTTACCTCTTAGCATTTTAACTTTTATATTTTAAAATTAAGATAAAAACTCTTTAAATTATAGGAAATCTTTCCAATGGCCTATTTAAAAACCTCAATCATAACTCCTTAAATATCTATTTAAAAACAAACAATAACCTACACTTAAAATACAACACACACAAAATATCGCATCACTACTCCGCGCGGCGAGCCGGGTAAGGAATACTCCTATCATTTTGAAACGCTATTTAGGGAGGAAGTTTTCAGGATCAAAGCAAGATCAGTGTATAAAATTTCAGATAAGTAACCTCAAAATCTTAGGAATAATTCATGATGTCGAAAACAGTGATCTTATCTGTATTGATCGTTTTCAATATGAGTGTTGCCTATGCAAACCGGGGTAAAACGGGATGTGAAATTAAGAAAAAAACGTTGGAAAAACAGCTCCAGTATGCTCAAGCAGATAACGATAAGCGTCTGATAAAAGGATTAACTCGCACTTTAGAAAACATAAAGACGACATGTGCTCTGGAAGAACTTTTGCAAAAACAAAACGATCAGCCAGAAACAGGGAAAGACAATGCGAAAAATAGTACAACCAGGGATTCAGCTAACAAGAATCGTTCACCGCCATTGAAACAGCCAAGTCGCAAAAGTCAATCTCGCCCCCTTTCTAAAGGCAAAAAATAGACATAAAAAAGTGCAGGCCACGTACAAAACATGGCCTGTATTTATTTTTCATCTAATGGAGTTATAGCTCTCTCCCTTTAACTTGCTGGGCATTAGAAGGGAAGATATTGTAATAAATTTTATCACTCATCAGTGGTTCATTTTCAATTTTCACTGAAAGAATGGAATTATCTTTAGAAATAGCGTAATGACTAAAATAATTTCCTTTTCTTTCATAAGGATAGTGAAAATTAGGCTTAATAAATTTTTTCATATAAGACTCATGTGGTGGATGATACTCATCTGAATAAACCACCTTCTGATCTCTGACAAAAATAATTTTATAAAAAAGGCTGGTTTCATCATTAAACTTTGCCCCGATAATTTTTTCAATATCCTCCGGTGCGATACCCTTGTCGATGATATACATTTTATCCCAGTCAAAAGGAATAATTTTATTCATATCAATCAAACAGGTTGTATTTCTCTGGCAATGCTTATCGGCGTAAGCAATAATCCCTAATCTGCTGTTTTCGAAAGACAAAAATAAAATAGCAATTCCCAGTATTAACGAAAAAATAATCATATTACTTTTGTTGACACCACGGAAAAACATCATTCCCCCCTTCATAATCAAATTTGATATGAGAAAACGGTCTTGGAATATTAACCTTTAAAATCAAGTAATTGATATTATTCCTTCTGAACTTTACAACTTCATTTTTATCGCAACATCGTGCATAACGGCACTGATAAATCCAGGCAAAAACACGCCATTCTGCCTTTCCAACAACAGTCTGATATTTTTAGAATTATGAGGATAAATCCTGAATTGTGGAGACAATTCAACATCACTTATTACTTACAAGCGATTGTTATACAATTGCTATTTGGTATCTTGAGTGTGGTTTACAAGATAAAAATAGATGCTTACTCCGAATCTTTAGCATCAAGAGAGCTATACAGGGACACTCTGGATGACTAAAAAGTAATGTAATTGTACCCGCGTTTTTTTTGATTTCAAATAGAAAAACATGGTAAGCAAATAATAAACCAGACAAATAGTTGCTAACGTGATTTTATGATAGTTTTAGGACGATCACGTGTGTCTGATTTGTTACATTAAGAAATAATCAGAAAGAGAAAGGAAATACTGGCAACTTATACATATCAGTATGCTTTTGCATTCACATACCTTACATGCCCTGTGGCAAAAAGCAGATAGCTAATCGCGCTATTAAAAAGTGGCTTATCTTTAAATTTTCTAATTCCATCATTGCCATCAACATAATTCCACCAAAATGATAAAGTCGTCTCTCTTTCATCTTCAAGATTATGGACGGCTGTCTGGTGCTGATTCCTGATACTGACGACACCCGTACCATTAAACAACAGTACCAGCGCCAGCAAGATCAGCTCAGTGAGATTAAGCTGAAAATGCGGGAACTGTTTGACGACTATAAAAGCAACTAAGGGCAGGGATTAAGCAGCTCTTAAAAACAGAAGAAAGTCGGAAGATCATGGGGATCTTTCCGGCTTTTTCGGCAAATCACAGAATATTTCTAGTTATACTGGGAACTTTCCTTGTATATATGATTTCCAAAGATAGTTAATAGGCCAACTATTTTGAGTACTTAAAATCATATCTTTTGCAATAATTTCAATATCATCTGAGATTCTTCCTGATATCTCTGAGTCACCAATCACTCTAAATGAGGGTCACGTATTCAATTTGTTGTTTCTCATGTATACTCCTCACTTTTTCAGGAAATCAGATGGCAACGGTAGAAGTGAAATGTCGATTTTGTCAACAAACCGAATCGGTA
>NZ_JADEUF010000216.1 GCF_015163655.1 Xenorhabdus griffiniae
GATGATAATTTCAGAATGGACGATTGACGCGTCGTTTAGCCGACGCGTATCCGGACTTTCAGTCCGTTAATCACTAACCCACCGACTTTAGTCGGTGGTTGTTCAGTTTCTTATACGCATTAAACTTCAAATTGTAATTTACAACACGATATGAAACCTGATTTCTCCCCGCTTCGCGGGGAGAAATCACACGCATCTTGAAGTTAGGTTGGTATAGGTTTTATTTCACCTGGTGAGATCAAATTTGATTAGCGAGTCATCCTATCTTAAGCAGTAATTAGGTATATAATTACCAGTATTCTTTCTGATAAAATGAGTCTGCGGATAATTATAATAAGTCATTGGATAGCTGCATATATAATAAGGTGAGGTGAGCTCTTATGGTGAAGAACACGGTCAGGTTACTGAAAGTTTCTTTTATCTGTAGCACATTGGCGGTATCAGAAGGTACTTTTGCAAATCAACAAAATGGACTGTCATCAGATGGTATGCAACAACTACCCACAGAGCCAAAAAAAGCAGGTTCTGTTATTTTGACGGATAAAGTCGTTCCTATTTCTCCAGTGAATTCTATTGATGAAAATCGAAAACAGTTACAAAATTGGTTGCCACAACAAGTAAAACCGATATTTCCTGAACGTTTAGCAAATTTATATGCTAACAATAAAATGCAACCATTATGGTCAGATAAAAAAGCCATTAAGCAATTTGAAGATCAATTAGTTGAAATGTCGCTAGCGGGTTTTCAACCTCAATTTGAAAAATGGCTGATACAACTTCATTCTCCTGAATTAAGTGAAATGGGGCGTGATGTTATCTTATCTGATGCTATGTTAGGTTATCTCCATTTTATTAGTAATGTTGATAAAAAAGGGAGTTCGTGGTTATATAGTCAAACGCCTTATAAGATTGAATTACCCCCGTCCCATTTAATTAATACATGGCAACAGCATATCAATAACAATAATACTTTTTCTTATATTACGAGTTTATCACCGAATCATCCTTTGTATGAAAATATGCGTAAGGAGATGTTGGCACAATTATCCGAACAACAGCCATGGACTGAGTTTTCATTTCAAGGAACTCTAAGGCCAGGACAAAGTAGTGAAAGTGTTATTGCATTAAGGAAAATATTGTCTCGTTTAGGGATATTGGATTTATCTGCTACCAAATCCGATAATAGAGTTTATGGTAAAGAATTAACAGCGGCTGTAAAACATTTTCAAGCCCAGCACGGATTGTCAGCCGATGGGGTTATCGGTAAATCCACTAAAGCATGGTTAAATACGACACCACAAATCCGTGCTCGTATTATGGCATTGAATATCCAACGATTACGAATTATTCCCGGAGATGTTCCCACAGGTATTTTAGTGAATATTCCTAATTACTCACTTTTCTATTACTTAGACGGTAAAGAAGTATTGAATTCTAAAGTTGTTGTTGGGCGTCCCAGCCGAAAAACACCTATCATGAGTAGTGAGCTAAATAATGTGGTGATCAATCCTCCGTGGAATGTACCTACCAGCATGACTCGCAAAGATATTGCACCAAGGGCGATGCGTGACTCCAGTTATTTTCGTACGCGTGGTTATACGGTATTTTCCAGCTGGAGCAATGATGCCAAAGTTATCGATCCTTCATCGATTAACTGGAGCGTAATAACACCGAATAATTTTCCTTATCGTATTAGGCAGGCACCAGGTCCAACTAATTCATTGGGACGTTTTAAATTTAACATGCCAAATTCAGAAGCCATTTATTTGCATGATACACCTAATCAAGCTTCTTTCAGTCGAGAAATGCGGGCTATTAGTTCTGGTTGCGTACGTGTCAATAAGGCACCTGAATTAGCGAATATGCTGTTGAGCGATGCAGGTTGGGATAAAACTAAAGTTAATAGTTCATTGAAAACCTGGTCAACAAAATATGTTAATATTCCCAAAAAAATTCCTGTGTTCCTCTATTATCAAACAGCGTGGGTTGATGAGGGAGGGAAAGCACAATATCGAGATGATATCTATGATTATGATATGAATGCAAGGCGATATTCAGAGTCACTTTCCAGGCTCTTGGTAGCCAGAAATGATTTATAATTTCTTCCGTTACTAATAAGACGCAAAGAAATCAAATTGGTATTGATATATATTGTATACCAATCTAACTTCAAGATGCGTGTGATTTCTCCCCGCTTCGCGGGGAGAAATCAGGTTTCATATCGTGTTGTAAATTGTAACTTGAAGTTTAATGCGTATAAATAGAAAAGGAAATAATGTTTTATTCTCTGTTATCTTTTGTTACCCATTATTTTAAAAGTGTTTTTTCACTATGTTTTTTTAATGAGCTGTTTTGTTGTTATTGATTATAACTTTAATTATGTTAAGTAGATCACAATAA
>NZ_JADEUF010000217.1 GCF_015163655.1 Xenorhabdus griffiniae
TCCTGTATTCAGGAAACAGTGAAAAAGGGATACAAAAACACCCGATTTAAATTTCATTTTTCGCGGGTATAAAAAAAGACCTAAGGCGGCGGTCCTTAAGGGTGAGAGTGGCAGGGATTTGACCTCCCCCTACCGCTTCATGACCATTCCTGTTGATACGGTTTTATCGTGAAACTAAATATAAATATCAGTTGCCTCATCTGCCATTTCATTGGTCACCGCAAAGGTCACCGTCAGTATGGGATGAATATCTTTCGCCTTAGTCTCAACAGTTACGTTCTGCTGGTTGGATAACAATAGGCCATCGACACTCAAGGCATAGCCCATAAAGCTACCGCCTTTGAATATCCGTGATAGTTTTACTTGTCTCTCACTCATCGTAGTCTCTCCGTGGCGGTCTTACGTTTATGGCAAGCCCAGCATAATAATTGCAAATTGGATAGTTCATCCGTGCCACCGTGTGCCTTGGGGATGATATGGTCAACCGTCACACCTGTTACTGCGCGCCCCTCACGTAAGCATTGCTGACACAACTGTTTGTCCCGTTGCTTGATGGTCGCTCTTAACTTGTCCCACTTGCTGCCATAACCGCGTTCATGCCGGTTCTTGCCCTGTTGGTGAGATTGCCAGCCTGTGTGCAGATGGTCAGGGCAGTAGCCGCTGCGGTCGGTAGTGGTCTTAGGGCAGCCACGTTTGCGACAGGCTCTGGGGATACGCGGGGGCATACATCACCACCGCGAAAACAACCCGCCGCGCTCGCTCTCACGGGTAACGAACTGGCGTATCTCTTCGCGCACTATCTGGCGGAGGTGTTCATCACGGGCTTGATTTATCTTCGCAGAGTCAATAGTGGCTGATTTAATGTAAGGCCCACTCGCGGCGTGGAAGACCTTGAAGCTATCGCAAGCCATAGTTGCCTGTTCCTTTTCTGCCTTCGGTTCGAATGCATTGTGAATGACAAGTGTTTCGGGGATTTCAGAAATAGCTTTAAAACAGCCTCTGGCTAGTTTGAGCTTCCCATTCTTACCGTAAGACGCCGTGCATCTATTCGTCCTGACTGTGATGCTACCGTCTTCATTAATACGAATTTTCATAATAGTTTTTGCCTCATTCAGAATAATCAACTACCTCAATTTATATAATCCCGTAGGATCTTGAGACCACACCAGACCAAAACTTACACAAAACTCTATCAACGCCACTCCTAGAATGACGTTTGCAGAATTTTATAAAATCACCGTCTTGTGTACTTGCTCGCCCATGCCTTAGCGATACTTAAACAATCATCAAACAGCTTACCTTTCCCGCTGGGTGAACTAGAGCAGCGATAATGTTCAACTGCTCGGTCACTTGCCATCCCCGCGATAGATGAAGAAAAGCCGAGCTTAATTAACTCGGCCTGTATATTTTTCTCGATAAACTGTTCGTGGTTCATGCGGGACCTCCCTCTTCATCAGGGAAGTCACCCAGATCAGGGATGGAAAACTGTGTAAGCTCTAAAGCTAGCTTTGTGGCTTCCTTGATTTTTTTGATATCCCGCTTACGTTGTGCCATTAGGCCGCTTCCTTTCTGTCCACGATGTTTTAAAGAAGCCTTATTAAAGACATCTATTAAATCGTGCATCTTTTGCCCTGCAAGTTGAGTCATGGCAGCAATATCAAGCGTACCGATATCAATATTTGATTCCTTCTCCGCGAGATCCAGTAACCAAATGCGAAGTTCTTTGGCTACCTTGGTTCGGGAAAACATGCCGATAAGATATGCACCACGAAGAGAGTACAGTCTAATGTCAGACATAAGATGTTCGTAACCTATTGATTCTTCCGAGGTCCTCACTTTGGCAATGGTACTCATGCTCTCAGTAAATTCATCTTTATGCCTGCTATAAAGATTCGCCACTTTCTTACTATCTTTGTAGCCCAGTAATTCAGCCAAGTGCTCACCCGTAAACCAAATCTTCCCGTCCTTATTGTCAAATGGAACGATTTCATGTTCTTTGAAAGTTAATGCTGTACTCACGATGCTTATCCTTACTTAGGTAATGAACCTTTGCCGCAATAGGAGATCAGCCCATCGAGTAGCATCAGTTTTAGCTGATTCCTCAAAGGCTCATTCCTAAATAAAGGCTCGATGTTTAGATTGGCGCTGCGGTGCGCGTTAGATACAAAAATGCCACCATCCCGTATGCGTTGGGTACGCGATGGGAACGGGTGGCAGCATGGGTTATTTCTGTAGCCACTCAGGGAATGGATAGAGAAATATTGGGTTTAGTTTCAGTGAGTAACTAATTGTTAAGCATTATTCGCTTGTTGTTGGGTGAAGATGGGTTTATGTGTTGCTGTACCTAATCTTTGAGGGAATTATTAT
>NZ_JADEUF010000218.1 GCF_015163655.1 Xenorhabdus griffiniae
TTTCTGGAGATTTATTACAAAAGTTTCAAAAGTATTTTGAAGGGCTTGAGCATTGTATAATATCAGCTAAGGGATTTTATGAAGATTTCGGCACTTATAGTCCCGTTAAGGTGATTGTGACAGATATTCCATATTGTATCACCGAGATAGACAGATCGCTTGAGGAATATGATGCTTTGGGGGCAAATGAACTCCCGTTCTGGTTACGTTATGAAGAAAATTAGCCATGTAGAAAAATACTTTTATCTGTTAATAACTGTGCCTCCCCTTTATCATCATTCAAATAACTCATCTATACAATCACAAATAGTTACCATTAACATTGAGAATTATATTTATTAATATTGCCATGCCATAAATCACGCTTGCAGTTTTATAGGAAAAAAATAACCATAGTGGATTGAGTAAGCAGATATATGAATTTTCATATTAATTATAACCTCCGAAATGGCTTGTTTTTTATGACTCTAATAGCTTATTTATATCGTCAATCTTGGGTATTACTGTTGGTATCGACAATAAGCGCATTAATTAGTGGGTTTGCCGGTGCTTCGATAGTTGGGATGATCAGTCAAGGAGTAACAGAAGAAATTAACCTGATTACATTTCTTTGGAGCTTTTTTGGTATCTGTTTTATTTTTTTTATTACTAAGACCGTGTCAGAAATTACATTATCGCATTTAGCCCAATCCACGGTTTTTTCATTACGTCTAAGTTTAAGTAATAAAATTTTGCGGGCACCACTTAAAAAACTACATAAACTGGGGCGGCACGGTCTATTGGCGGTTTTAACCAAAGACGTCGATGTTTTTGTACACTCATTTATGTTGGCCCCCTCTGTTTTTGGTAATATCACCCTAATCATAGCCTGTTTTGGTTATTTAGCCTGGATGTCATGGCAACTGTTTCTCATTTTAGCGGCACTTAGCCTTATCGGTATGTATGTGTTTTATCTATGGGAAAAATATCCATTACAATTAATGACAGATATGCGTGATCAAATAGATAAAATATACCTTAATTTCCAAAGCCTGATTGATGGCAGTAAAGAACTGCAACTCAATAAACAAAAAGGAAATCTTTTCATTAATAAAGTGATTGCACCTGCTGCCAAAGTGTTTCAGGAGATCTGTGTTAAAGCGAACTCCAGCTATGCCTGGGTGATTAATGCCAGTTCTGTAACATTTTATGTCATGATTGGTATTATTATTTTTGTTGTCCCGATTTGGCTTCCCCAGGAACCATCAACATTGGTGACTGTATCGTTGCTTGTTCTGTTCTTATCAGGCCCAATCAGTGAAGTTATTGGCGCAATTCCGGAGCTGAGAGAGGCAGAAGTTTCATTAAATAAAATGCGGCGTCTTGACAGCCAACTGGAAGAAGCCCTGTCGGCACAAATTGAAGGCCCCAACCCATTTAACAAGCAGCAAGCCATCGAGATTGAGCTGAAAGATGTTGTCCACCATTACACAACGGATAAAGAAGATCGCCAGTTTGCACTCGGCCCATTAAGTTTAAAAATATCGCAAGGTGAAATTGTTTTTATTGTCGGTGGGAATGGCAGTGGGAAAACAACACTTGCTATGTTGCTTGTTGGCCTGTTTGAGCAAGAATCCGGTACTATCTCATTAAATGGTGTGGAAGTTACACCAGCAAATAATGAACATTATCGTCAACATTTTGCGGCCGTTTTTTCTGATTACCATCTATTTGAGCAGTTACTCAATAGCGATGCGAATGTTACCGAAAAAGCCACACATTATATTGAAGCATTAAATATGGCGCACAAAGTTAAAATTGTTGATGGCGGATTTTCCACCACAAATCTTTCCGCAGGTCAACGTAAGCGACTAGCTTTAGTTTCAGCTTACCTGGAAGACCGCCCTATTTATCTGTTTGATGAGTGGGCCGCCGACCAGGACCCTGTGTTTAAACGCTTATTCTATACTGAGCTACTGCCAGAATTAAAATCCAGAGGTAAAACTGTCCTGGTTATTAGTCATGACGATGCTTACTTTAATATATCTGACCGCATTATTAAATTAGAGGATGGTCATATTAAAGAAGTTGATCACAAGGACCATTATATTCAATAAAATGAAATAAAGCTTATCGCAGAGAGCCTGATAAAGCAGGCTCTTATTTCACTTTATATACCCAGAAAAACCTGAGAAAAAAATCACTAACGGTAATAAAATTTATTACATAATTCCTATAATAAAATGAGATACATTAGAAAAACATTATTAGAAATGTGTAAT
>NZ_JADEUF010000219.1 GCF_015163655.1 Xenorhabdus griffiniae
ATTCGCTGTTATGCCATAATAATGTAAATATACCATTAACTTTCTGGCAAGTTTTCTTATAATAATTAAATATTTCTTCTGCTTTTTCTAAATTAACTCCCATATATTTTGATGATAAAATTGAGCATTCCATAACAATTAATGGCCTTATACGTAGTTTTAGAGATTCATGGGTTATGGGGTTTATTGCTGGATACTCAAAGCATGTCCCACACCTAAAACCAGGCAGATCTGCATATCCTAATGTACTGTCGTAATTCAAACCAGCTTCTTCCCATGACATAAGTGTCTTAGGATGAGACCACCTTAAATAATGCATACGACCACCATATTTCTTTTGTTTTATTTTTTCGTTAGATAATAACTTTAATAATTTATTAAACTCGGACTTTATTTGTGATTCGGATAAATATGAATTGAAGCTTGGATGTAATCCTATGATATGTCCTCTTTTATGTATTTTTTTTATGAGTTCTTTTATCAAGGGAGATTCAATATTATAATCAGCATCTTTTTCTTGGTCTGTTATATCACAAATAAAATAAAATTCGCTTTTAATATTTTCTTTCTCTGATATATCCATGATCCAGTCAAATGAATTATATGGATCTCTTTTTAGAAAGAAATCGGATGATGCTAATTTTATTAAGGGAGCATAGATTAAAGAACTAGCCCTTTTATGCTTTATGATATCTCCAGCTATTTTTTTAAAGAAAGTTTTATTGTCAGAAAATTTAAAACGGAAAGGGCGATCTACATCATGCGTTGCTTTTATTTCAAATTTATGTTCTCTTAAAGGCAACTTAGGCCATAATTTATATATTAATTGTCTTAATATATATAACCATTCATCGACAATAGGTCTATTAAGATAGCCATTATTGTATGCGTGAGAAGCTATAGCTGGAAAGCGGCCATAAATATCAAGTTCATTGTCTCGATTGACTTCTTCTGAACGTGATAATATCCAATAAATCATACCAAGTAGATCATATTTTACTTTTAAGGAATGAATATTGTACTCTATTAAATTATTGGGGATAGGTAAATTTGAAAGAATAGGTAAAGGATGCCCCAATACTGATTGCAAGCCTTCTGATTCAGGAGACCAATAATTACAATTTAATTCACTTTTACCAAGTTTATAAAAATTATTTTCTGTATTAGAAAATACTATACTTTTTTTTTCGCATTTAGGGATCGTTAAATAAATAAAACCATTAACGTAGTTTAATAAAAATCTTTCGCCGTAATGATTCATTAATACAGACTCTAACCAATTTAATATTTTTCTATTCATGATTTCATTTTATAAGATTATACAATTTTAAAAGATTAGAATTCGTCTTAGTTATTTTGAAATAGGGAACTTGTTTGGCACCAAAAGCCCTAAATAGTTTCTCTATTGGCTCTATCATTGAACCTTCTAAATCAAATATCTTTGACTTTGAGTGTGTAAATTTTATTGCTTCCCACATACATAAACTAGTAGCACCGCTTTTCCTTAGATCAGGATCGGCTGCACCCATTAGATCATAAACTCTATTTTTATCCCACACAATATATTCAGCAGCATGGGCGATATTATTATCATCTCTAGCAAAAAATATAGCCCGGCAATTTCTTTTTTTGCATGCCTTGTCTAAATTTCTAACATATTCATCTGAGTATGGTGGCTGCATATTTTGTCTTTTAAAGACTAATCTATTTAATCTAATAAATTCTTCTATATTATCTTCTATTGTTACAGAAAGATTGAATCTATTGATAGCTTTTTTTATCTCTGTTCTTGTACTATTTTCAAAATTTTTCCATATAGAATCTAAGTCTGATAGAGCATCAATCACATATGTATAGTTAGTTGTTTGTTTATATCCTAACCAATAGGCTGGTAACCAGTTTATATAGTTTGGATGCCAATTTTGCTGATATAAGTCATATTTTGGTAACTGCTTGTACAAACTAGTAATTATTTGCTTTTCGGTTGATAGTTTTTTAGCATACTTTTGAGAGTGGTCTGTTTTTATCCATGGGCCAAGTGTTTGAGTTAATCTAGGAGAAGTGATTATTTTAAAAAATAGCTTTTTTTTAAACTGAAATGGTAAAGAACCTATTATATTTTTATTTTTATCTTTATATAATATAACATCCCAACTTGCATCACCAGCTGTAGCATCTAACCACCAGGCTTGGCTGAATAATGGAATTGATTCATCTATATTACAT
>NZ_JADEUF010000022.1 GCF_015163655.1 Xenorhabdus griffiniae
AGTTGCAGCAACTACCAGGATCGCGCCGTCCATCTGAGCAGCACCGGTGATCATGTTTTTCACGTAGTCGGCGTGGCCTGGGCAGTCAACGTGTGCGTAGTGGCGAGTTGGAGTATCGTACTCTACGTGAGAAGTAGAAATGGTGATACCACGCGCTTTTTCTTCTGGTGCGTTATCGATCTGGTCGAATGCACGCGCGCTACCGCCGTAAGTTTTTGCCAAAACAGTAGTGATTGCAGCAGTCAGGGTAGTTTTACCGTGGTCAACGTGGCCGATAGTACCAACGTTAACGTGCGGTTTGGAACGTTCAAACTTTTCTTTAGACACGACTCTATTCCTTAATACCGCTCCCCCGTCACAAAGATGAGGGAGCCAAAAAGATAGTAAACTCGAAAACTTATCTAGATTTACGAGCTTCGATAATAGCCTGAGCGACGTTGCTAGGCGCTTCGTTGTACTTCAAGAACTCCATGGAGTAAGAAGCACGACCTTGGGTCTGAGAACGCAGGTCAGTAGCATAACCAAACATTTCAGACAATGGTACTTGAGCACGAACAATTTTGCCCGTAGCTATATCATCCATACCATCGATCATACCACGGCGACGGTTCAGGTCACCGATGACGTCACCCATGTAATCTTCTGGTGTTTCCACTTCAACTTTCATGATAGGTTCCAGCAGAACTGGTTTCGCTTTCATGAAGCCTTCTTTAAATGCCATGGATGCAGCAATTTTAAAGGCGATTTCTGAAGAGTCAACGTCATGGTAAGAACCATCGAACAGGGCAACTTTAACGTCAACGATTGGGTAACCAGCCAGAACACCGCTCTTCAGCTGTTCCTGAACGCCTTTGTCAACACCTGGGATGTATTCTTTAGGAACAACACCACCAACGATTTCGTTCGCGAATTCGTAACCAGCACCACCGGCTTCCAGAGGCTCGATACGTAGCCAAACGTGACCGTACTGACCACGACCACCGGACTGTTTAGCGTGTTTACCTTCCTGCTCAACAGAAGCACGAATGGTTTCACGGTAAGCAACCTGAGGTTTACCTACGTTCGCTTCAACGTTGAATTCACGACGCATACGGTCAACCAGAACGTCGAGGTGCAGCTCACCCATACCTGCGATGATAGTCTGACCAGACTCTTCATCACTGCTCACGCGGAAAGATGGGTCTTCCTGAGCCAGACGGCCTAAAGCGATACCCATTTTTTCTTGGTCAGCTTTAGTTTTTGGCTCGATAGCAACAGAGATAACTGGCTCTGGGAATTCCATGCGCTCCAGAATGATTGGGGCGGTCAGGTCACAGAGAGTATCACCAGTGGTTACATCTTTCAGACCGATAGCAGCAGCGATGTCGCCTGCACGGACTTCTTTAATTTCTTCACGTTTGTTAGCGTGCATCTGAACGATACGGCCAAAACGTTCTTTTTTGTCTTTTACCGGGTTCAGTACGGTGTCACCAGAGTTAACCACACCAGAGTAAACGCGGAAGAACGTCAAGTTACCCACAAATGGGTCAGTCGCGATTTTAAACGCCAGTGCAGAGAACGGCTCTTCATCGCTGGAGTGGCGTTCTGCTGGAGTGTCTTTACCGTCTGGCAGCATACCTTTGATGGATTCAACGTCCGTTGGCGCTGGCAGATATTCAACAACTGCATCCAGCATTGCCTGAACACCTTTGTTCTTAAATGCAGAACCACAGGTAACCAGGATAATTTCGTTAGCCAGAACACGCTTACGCAGAGCTGCCTTGATTTCTTCTTCAGTCAGCTCTTCACCGCCCAGGTATTTATCCATCAGATCTTCTGATGCTTCTGCTGCGGATTCGATCAGGTTTTGATGCCATTCCTGAGCCTGCTCAAGCATGTCAGCCGGGATATCTTCGTATTCGAAGGTAATACCCTGATCTTCGTCGTTCCAGTTGATTGCTTTCATTTTCAGCAAATCAATAACACCGGTGAAGGTATCTTCTGCGCCGATTGCCAATTGCAGAGGAACAGGGTTGGCAGCCAGACGAGTTTTGATCTGCTCAACAACGCGCAGGAAGTTCGCACCCATACGGTCCATTTTGTTAACGAACGCGATACGTGGAACGTTATATTTGTTCGCCTGACGCCATACAGTTTCAGACTGTGGCTGAACACCACCAACTGCACAGTAAACCATTACTGCACCGTCAAGAACACGCATGGAACGTTCTACTTCGATAGTGAAGTCAACGTGGCCTGGGGTGTCGATGATGTTGACACGGTGTGGCTCATACTGCTTAGCCATACCAGACCAGAATGCGGTAGTCGCAGCAGACGTGATGGTAATACCACGTTCTTGTTCCTGCTCCATCCAGTCCATAGTAGCAGCGCCATCATGAACTTCACCGATCTTGTGGCTTACACCAGTGTAGAACAGAATACGTTCGGTGGTAGTGGTTTTACCCGCGTCAATGTGCGCACTGATACCGATATTACGGTAACGAGTTATAGGGGTTTTACGAGCCATTTTTTCCTCTCTCGTGGGCGTTCAATTTAGAGAACGGGTAGCCAGACAGCCACCCGGAACATATTCACTGCCGATGAAATACCCAATAGGGGATTACCAACGGTAGTGTGCGAACGCCTTGTTAGCTTCTGCCATACGGTGAACGTCTTCACGTTTCTTCACAGCAGCGCCTTTATTTTCAGCCGCATCAGATAATTCATTTGCCAGGCGCAGAGCCATGGACTTATCACCGCGTTTACGAGCAGCTTCAACGATCCAACGCATTGCCAGAGCATTACGACGAACCGGACGAACTTCAACTGGAACCTGATAAGTAGAACCACCAACACGGCGGGACTTAACTTCGACAGTCGGGCGCACGTTATCCAGTGCCAGCTCGAATGCTTCCAGATGATCTTTACCAGAACGCTGAGCCAGGGTCTCAAGCGCACCATATACAATTGCTTCTGCGACAGACTTTTTACCGTCTACCATCAGGATATTTACAAATTTGGCCAGCAGTTCAGATCCGAACTTTGGATCTGGCAGAATTTTACGTTGACCAATTACACGACGACGTGGCATGGAAATACTCCGTTTCGAATTTCAGGGTTGTCCAAAACTCTACGAGTTTATTTTGACATTAATGTGAAAAATGTTTGGCCTTACTTAACGGAGAACCATTAAGCCTTTGGCTTCTTCACACCGTACTTAGAACGACCTTGTTTACGGTCTTTAACACCGGCACAGTCCAGAGCGCCGCGAACGGTGTGGTAACGCACACCTGGCAAGTCTTTAACACGACCGCCACGGATCAGGATAACGGAGTGTTCCTGCAGGTTGTGGCCTTCACCACCGATGTAGGAAGAAACTTCGTAACCGTTAGTCAAACGCACACGGCATACTTTACGCAGTGCGGAGTTTGGTTTTTTAGGAGTGGTGGTATATACACGAGTACATACGCCACGTTTTTGCGGGCAAGCTTCCAGAGCAGGAACGTTGCTTTTCACAACTTTCGAGCTACGAGATTTGCGAACCAGCTGATTAATAGTTGCCATTATTAAAAAAGCTCCTGGTTTTTTGCTTCGTAAACACGGATTTTATCCTCTCTCTGTCATTATGACAAAACAAGAGGACGCGGAATTTTATTGCTGACTTGACGAGGTGTCAAGAAATATACAGTTTTTCTATATCGGCAAAATAATATCGGTAAGGTACTACTGGTAAAGCGCTGAGCGGGTAAAGTTACTGAAAAGTGCCATTCACATCTACCAGGCAAAATTTTGCTGATGTTTTACCGTTAAACTAACAAAACCATTGTAATCAATCACCCTTACACGGTCTGAAATCTGTTCAATCAGCCCACGTGCATTGAGATCTTCCTTCAAAACATAAATGCCTGCCCCGGTACGGAATAACTCAGCCAAATAACGGTTATCATTGATACCCAATAACACTCCATTTTGCATCAATAGAACATCATCAGTATCAGATACAAGACCAAGCATTGCATTGAAGTCGTCATGGTAAGGTGAGCGACTGACAGTATATAACATGTTACCTGCCTGAAATAGATTAAAATTTCAACACAAAATCATAGCCCGCCAACAATTTTCGGATTGTTGCGGCAGAAAGAAATTCAGCTTCCAGCACAAAATTGCTGGCTGGACTGCCTCCTCGCATCACCAGATCATCCAGACAAACGTAACATTTATCAATGTCATAAAGCGGCAAAACTTTAAAGGTTGAGATGTAGTCACGAGCCAGGATTTTATCCGGCTGCTGATCAGACAGTAATTGAAATACGCCATCAGAAATAAAGAATACACCGATCTGTTCAGTCAATGCTGACGTCGCAAGCAGTGCATCCAACCCTTCCCTACCGGCAGAAGAGCCGTGAGGAGCTTCAGTAAAAACAAAGGCAATTTTTTTCATCGATACCCACGAAGATTCCCAAACCTAACCAGCGCTAAAATTGTATGACACGATCACATAGCATCATGGCTTCCGCTAACGATCCCAATCCACTAAGCTCAAACCCTTCAGCTAAATTAGCAGCGGGTAGATTCAATTCACGGGCTTGTTGTTCATCTACGATACCACGGCGCAATGCCGCGGCAACACAAATAAACAGATCGAATTGATGTTGGACTGCCAATATCTGCCAGGCTTTGACCAAATCAAACTCATCATTGGCAGGGGCAACCAATTGATTGCCGTTTTGGACACCTTCGCGATAAAAAAACACGCTATGCAGTTTATGACCTGAGGCGATCAGCGCCTGAGCAAATTGGTAAGCACTGCTGGCTTGTTGAGTACCGTAAGCTGGCCCAGTGACCAGCAAACAATAAGACAGTGACGACATTACTTCTCCGAACCCGCACATTCACCATTTTTAAACTGGCGAATATAGAGGTATACCGTATGCTTGGAGATATTCAAACGATCAGCGACCTGATTGATGGCATCTTTAATATCAAAGATACCTTTCTCATAAAGGTTCAGCACTACCTGTCTGTTTTTCGCATTATTGGAAACATTGCGATCAGCATTCACTTCTTCAATAGTAAATTCCAGCGTTTGTGCGACCAGATCATCCACGGAAGAGGCAAAATTGACGTTTGAAGCAACTTCATGGGTTTTTTCTGGGATAAAGGTCTGAATAATTTCAGAGAAAGGCACATCAAGGTTCATATTGATGCACAAAAGCCCAATGACTCGACGCTGACGATTGCGGATAGCAATCGTGACAGATTTCATCAACGAGCCACTTTTAGCCCGTGTGAAATACGCCCTGGAAACGCTACTGTCTTCATCCGTAATATCATGCAACATTCGCAACGCCAGATCAGTAATCGGAGAGCCAATTTTACGCCCTGTATGCTCGCCATTAGCTATTCTGACGGCTGAACATTTAAGATCTTCCAGTGAATGAAGAACTATTTCACAATGCCCACCAATCAACATAGCCAGGCCATCAACAGCAGCTTCGTAAGATTTTAAAATTTCGTGATCAATTTCACTAAACGGTTGGTTTTCCAGTAAATCAATATCACTGTTATCAGTTGAGATATTATCACCAATTAATAGTGGGGTAGACATGTAATACACCATCCTTCAAATTCTGACTTTGCCTCACAAAAACACCAGGGCAAGATTTATTATAAAATCATATTACTGCAACTCAGCATCAACTACTTCGATAACTACCTGTTGTTACAAGCAAGTTAAATAGCCTTATGTGATAAGCTCAAAAAAACAAAAGGTTAAAATATTTGTTCTATATTCTATTCGGACTATTCAGAATAGTGACGTTA
Source organism: Xenorhabdus griffiniae (assembly GCF_015163655.1). Lineage (GTDB taxonomy): Bacteria > Pseudomonadota > Gammaproteobacteria > Enterobacterales > Enterobacteriaceae > Xenorhabdus > Xenorhabdus griffiniae. Next base: position 5,803 of record NZ_JADEUF010000022.1, read on the forward strand.
AAACCACATTGAACTGCCGTCAAGCTCTTGCTGAGTATAGCGCAGGGTTCTATCACAGCTTTATGCCGAATCCACCTGAAATACGGAAAGCAATATCCCATTTAATACCGTGGGAAATAATAAGCAAATAAATTTATTATTCTTTCCATGCTTATTACTAATTACTAATCAAATAGTGATAAATATCAGCAGCAAATCGAAAGGTGGAAGAAATGTATGATAAAGCAGGAGCCTCAAGCCCCTGCAAATATCTTTTAATTACAGGAATTATTTTGCCTTAGCAGCAGGCTTAATATCCAGTAATTCAACATTGAAAACTAAAGTGGAGTTAGCTGGAATTTTAGGTAAATTTGCCTGATCATAAGCTAGCTTAGGAGGAATAACTAATGTGATTTCCCCCCCCTTCTTCACATGCTGTATACCTTCTCTCCAACCCGGAATAACACTGTCCAAACGAATTGTCAGAGGCTCTTTACGGTCATAAGAGCTGTCAAAAACCTGACCATCAATCAAAGAACCTTTGTAGTTAACAACGACAGTATCAGTCTCTTTAGGTGCGTTACCAGTACCCTCTTTTTCAATTTTGTAAAGCAGCCCGGTTTTGGTTTCCACTACACCCGCTTGCTTAGCAAACTCTTTGCGATATTTAGCCCCTTTTTCACCATTTTCACTGGCTTCTTTTTCTACCTTGGCCAAGGCAGCACTTTTCACTTTAGATTCAAAGGCCTTCAAAGTTTCCTGAATTTCTTTGTCCGTCAGTTTGGCTTTATTATTTAATGCATCTTCAACACCGGCCAGCAACTGTTCTTTTTCTATATTGATACCGAGCGTTTTCTGCTCTTGCAATGAGTTGGCCATGTAGCCTCCCAAAGAAGCACCCAGAGCATAAGAATTTTGCTGTTCTGCTGTTTTAAAAGCATTATTTAGTTTTACTTCGTCTTTGGTTTCGGTGTTAGCAGCCAAAACCGAAGGTACGCTAAATGCCACCGCTAGAGTTGTTGCCAGCAGAGTTGTTTTAAACAATGATTTCATCCTATTCTCCAATAAGTTTGGGTGGGGTTACCATCAGCATAGGTCATAACGTTTACTATAACCGCCTAAGGAAACCAATGACAATATTTGCTATACCTTGCCATAAAAATCGTTGAGACAACATTAAAGCAAAGAGGTTTCGTGAGATCCTATTTCATTGGATATATGTGCATTATAGTGGCATCTTGATCGAATTATCGGTTCGTCATTTAAATTAATTGATTCAGAGGCAGGAGGAAAGATAATGGAGTTATCTGAATTTGAACGAAGATTTGAACAACTAGAAACCAAGCTTGCTTATCAAGAAGCCACCATTGAAGCATTGAATCAGGAAGTGATAAAGCAACAGATCGAAACTGACAGATTGAAAGAACAACTAAAATTAATTACTGAGCGTCTAAAAAACCACCAAACATCCATCATTGCACCACTTTCTGAAGAAACACCGCCCCCCCATTACTGATATTCATCAGGGAAGTTCGCTGCCAGGGAAGGCTAAACGCAAAATAAAAAAGAGAAGCTTAAAACCCGCTTCCCTTTTTCTGCTTAAATCTTAATGGCAGCTACCACCGCAGCATCCATGGTCACCGTGATCGTGATCATGGTGGTGATCACCACAGCCACCCTGACCATGTACATGGCCATGAGCCAATTCTTCTTCGGTTGCTTCGCGGATCGCAACAATTTCAACATTGAATTTCAGATTCTGGCCAGCCAGCATGTGGTTCGCATCAACAACTACTTCATCACCTTCTATCGCAGTGATTTCTACTGGAATAGGCCCCTGATCTGTGTCAGCCAGGAAACGCATACCAACTTGAAGATCATCAACACCAACAAACACATCTTTTGGTGCACGCTGAACCAAGTTGTCATCATACTGACCGTATGCATCTGCTGCTTCTACGCTCACATCAAAACGTTCACCCACCTCACGGCCTTCCAGTGCTTTCTCTAATCCGCTGATCAGAGAACCACGGCCATGCAGATAGTCTAACGGTGCGCTCACCGAGGACTCATCAACTAAAACACCGTCTTCTGTTCTTACTTGATAAGCCAGGCTGACCACCAAGTCTTTTGCTACTTTCATGACAACTCCTACATACCCGAGGGGAAAAACCCGTGAGGGAAAATTTTTACTGCTTAAAAAAATGCTGCCAATTGTAACGGAATTCTACGTTACTGTACCTAGGCAATAGCAAAATTTATCCACAATTCGTTGTATATACCAATCTCACTTCAAGATGCATGTAATTTCTCCCCGCGAAGCGGGGAGAAATCAGGTTTCATATCGTGTTGTAAATTGCAGCTTGAAGTTTAATGCGTATATGTATTGAGTTACTGTGGTGTAAAGATGCCAATGACCTGTTCCTGCTCTCTGACATGCGAGGTGACAGCTTCATCCGTCTGCCGCTGTATATGACCACAATGGACACATTCAACAACATCAACCTTATTCTCCTGCCACATTGCCAGCGTATCCTGTGATTGGCATTTCGGACAAACCGCTCCTGCAATAAAACGCTTACGACTAATTGACATAATTCCCCCTAAGACGTGTCAGAACCTCTATTTTCCGCTACCATGCACACCAGACACTTAAAATTGCATACATATACCCAATAGCTTTCAAATTGCGGCACATCGATCACTATACGCATCAACGGCCACTATGCATATCAATATACGATTGGTATGGGGAACGCAGTCAACAAAGCAGCAACTTGAAAGATGAAGGATATATAAATCTAACTATTAATTAACTTAACACATTATATATAGACGGCATCTATGATTGTTTTCTCTTCACTGCAAATCCGTCGTGGCATTCGCATCCTGCTGGATAACGCCAACGCAACCATCAATCCTGGACAAAAAGTCGGATTAGTTGGTAAAAATGGCTGTGGTAAATCTACCCTGCTTGCATTACTGAAAGATGAACTTCAAGCTGAAAATGGCTCTGTCACCTTCCCTAACAACTGGGCACTGGCTTGGGTTAATCAGGAAACGCCAGCCCTGGAAACATCAGCATTGGAATATGTCATCGATGGTGACCGTGAATTCCGGCAATTGGAACAAAAACTCAAAATCGCCAACGAACAAAATGACGGCCATGCTATAGCTCATCTTCATGGTTTACTTGATACTATTCAGGCATGGACAATCCGCGCCCGCGCCGCTAGTTTGTTGCACGGATTAGGTTTTTCCCAGATTCAGCTAGAACAGCCGGTACGTTCATTCTCTGGTGGTTGGCGTATGCGCCTCAACCTGGCACAAGCGTTAATCTGCCGCTCTGATTTGCTATTACTCGACGAACCGACCAACCACCTTGATCTGGACGCGGTTATCTGGCTGGAAAAATGGTTGAAGAGTTATACCGGCACCTTGATCCTAATTTCCCACGATCGCGATTTTCTCGATCCAATCATCGATAAAATTCTGCACATTGAGCAGCAAGATCTATACGAATATACCGGTAACTACTCTTCCTTCGAACGGCAACGCGCGGCCAAACTTGCCCAGCAACAGGCGCTATACCAAAGCCAACAGGAAAAAGTGGCCCATTTACAAAGCTATATTGACCGCTTCCGCGCCAAAGCCTCTAAAGCGAAACAGGCACAAAGCCGCATCAAAATGCTGGAACGTATGGAGCTTATCGCGCCCGCGCATGTCGATAACCCTTTCCATTTCAGCTTCCGCCAGCCGGACAACCTGCCAAATCCTCTCTTAAACATGGATAAAGTCAGTGCTGGCTACGGTGAAAAAACGGTATTGAACTCGATCAAATTAAATTTGGTGCCAGGTTCACGGATCGGCCTGCTAGGTCGCAATGGTGCGGGTAAATCCACACTGATCAAATTGCTGGCAGGAGAGCTGGCACCTCAGCACGGAGACATTGCCTTATCAAAAGGCATTAAACTGGGTTATTTCGCACAGCACCAACTGGAATACCTGCGGGCAGATGAATCTCCATTACAACATTTAGCCCGAATCGCTCCCCAAGAAACGGAGCAACAGCTTCGGGATTATCTGGGAGGATTTGGCTTCAAAGGCGATCAAGTGACCGATCCAAGCGGACGTTTTTCCGGTGGTGAAAAAGCGCGTTTGGTACTGGCTCTGATTGTCTGGCAACGCCCAAACCTCCTTTTGCTTGACGAACCGACCAACCACCTTGATCTCGACATGAGACAGGCATTGACTGAAGCACTGATTGATTTCGAAGGTGCGTTGGTCGTCGTATCGCACGACAGACATTTACTGCGTTCTACAACCGATGAGCTTTATCTGGTGCATGATGGCAAAGTAGAACTTTTTAAAGGCGATTTAGAGGATTATCAGCAATGGCTCACTGAACTGCAACGCCAGCAAATGCGGGATAGTCAGGAAAAAGAAAAATCAGAAACCGAATCTTCAACGAATGGCACTCAAAATTACAGTGCCCAAGAGCGTAAAGATCAAAAACGGCGTGAAGCTGAATTCCGTAACCAAACGCAGCCATTGCGCAAACAGCTTGCCACCCTTGAAAAACAGATGGAGAAACTGGGAACGGCATTGACGGAATTAGAAGAGAAGCTGTCAGACAACACACTTTACGACCATGATCGTAAAACTGAACTGACTGAATGCCTGCATCAGCAAACGCAAACAAAATCCAAACTGGAAGATACTGAAATGGAATGGTTAGACATTCAGGAACAGCTCGAACACATGACAGCAGAATTTAATGCGAGTCAAGGAGTCAGCTAAATTTTTCAGATACATACGCATTAAACTTCAAGTTGCAATTTACAACACGATATGAAACTTGATGCCTCCCCGCTTTGCGGGGAGAAATCACACGCATCTTGAAAGTGAGATTGGTATAAATAGGTTTTCATAATACTGAGAGTATCAGATGTTGGCGTTCCTTACCCCGCGCGCCGCGCGGGGTAAGGAATACGCCTATCATTTTGAAACGCTATTTATAATCGGGTATTGTCATTCAATGCCCGATTATTCCCTGTTTGCAAACAACCAGAATACTCACCGTAAAAAATAATAACTCATCAATTATGCAGGCGATGATTTATTTTACAAATTACACCTCAAGCTTGATTATAATAAGAAAAAAATGATATTTCGTATAAAACAAGTCATAATCAATGAGTTATATATTAGCAACTAAAGCAGAAAAGTTTTCAGCATCTTCAATCAAAGGTTCATCTATAGATTTTGCCCATACCACACCAAGATCAATTTTTTTATCCGTTTCAACGATTTCTAAAAAATTCATATAATACTCAGGAATAGAGCGAATAATCCGTTTAGGTACACAGGTATAGGCATTATTTTTTGTAATCATCTCTACTATCAACATGATATCATTTGTTTTTAATAGCAAATGCATATTGTCACCAGTATAAACAGGAAAAACATTGAGACAATCTGCTAACTCAGTCATCTCTTTCTTTTCTGGTGAATTTGTCGAAGTAACTCCGTTCCCAAACTGACTTAAAGCTGTTCTGCATCTAGATATCAGATGACTTCCTTTTTTAAAGATATAGATCAATCTTTCCGTAAACACCCTTTTTGCCTCTAATTGAGCAATAATAGATGATAGCGGCATCACTGCAACATGTAACATCCCTGCATTCAATAAATTTATCTGTTGCTCAACTGACAGTCCAGTCACCAATGACAGCACGACATTCCCTTTTTTTTCCACGATCTGATTCTCTATTTGGGAATAATTGTGGATAGGAAAACAAGAGCCAACGTATAAGTGCCTGACCATCTCCTCTTTTGAATCGAAATGAACCTGACTTTTGAATTGTTCATAATGAGATAAAAATTTCCGGGTATTTTCCAACGTCTTCTGCCCAAAATCTGTCAACCTTGTTCCATTTGGTCCCCTTGTAAATAGTGACGCACCAAGAATATCTTCCAACCCGTGGATTTTCTTCGTCAAGGCCGGCTGAGAAAGATAAAGCCTCTCAGAAGCCTTATGATAATTAAGCGTTTCAGCCAAAACGATAAAAGCTTCAAGATTGCGTATATCCATGTTCTTTAGCCCAATGATTGTTGAATAACTACAAAACATTACAGATTCATGGTGATAGCATTTTAACTTAGTGTTTTGCCAAAGGTTTTATCAGGTCAAATGGTCAAAATGTTAACTAATAAAATGTTAGTTAATAAGGGTACAATTCGCAAAATATTTATTATAATTATGTTTTAATTTCACTATTAAATTATTTCATGGATAACTAATTTTATCCTGCCAATATGAATATATTCCATGTTATCCATATTATTTATCACTCTATTTCATTCTCTAAAACTACAGCATCATTAATATTTATGGTCGAGATACAGCATACAAACAGATCCACAACTGAAAATTTTTCTTTTCTTGATAATCGGTTAAATCAAATGCCAGCGATATTGAAAGTTAAAATATCATATTGTGAAATTATTGTGTGAATAATTCAATTGAAAAACGAAAGAAAAGCATATATATCTGACTTACTCGTATAATGTAACAAACAGCAGATAGTTCACAGCCATTACATTATTCATAACCCAGCCATACGTTATTTTTATCGTCATTTCACCATTTACTCTTATTACGTGTTAATAAGGAGAGATAATGTTAAGAAATAACAATAAGGCAATGACAGGTTTATAGTATGCTGCTAATAACAATATACCAATCTAACTTCAAGATGCGGGTGATATTCCATATCGTGTTGTAAACTGCAACTTGAAGTTTAATGCGTATATTCTAATCCAACTTTAAATTTCAGCTTGAAAATCAATGCGATTTCTTATATCTCGCCGTGAAGCGGGGAGATATAAAACACATCTTAAAAAGCAATTGGCATATATACTTATTCTTAACAAGTTTATGATGTTTTTTATATCAGAATATTCTGTATTGGTATGTCATTTTATGGGTAAAATATGTTGATTTTTACCGAAAACACCAAGAATACAAACAGAGCCGAATTGCCGACCAATATAGTATACCAATCTAACTTCAAGATACGTGTGATATTTCATATCGTGTTGTAAATTGCAACTTGAAGTTTAATGCGTATAAAAGAGAAAGTCGAAAATCGTGTTTTTAATCTATTTTAGTGTATATTTCCTATTAAATGCTCAGTAAGATAAGCTGACGCATATAAATCACTTCTTAGTTTCAATAAAATATGGCAGAAAAATGATGAAAATCGACTTGAGCAATATGATAACAGAGAGTCGTAACCCCGCCAGTACCCACATTGATCAACTTTCAACACTCGATATGCTGCACGTCATCAACGATGAAGATAAAAAAGTGGCTATTGCTGTCGAAAAAACACTGCCTCAAATTGCCTGTGTGGTTGATAAAGTTGCCGAAGCATTTCGACAGGGTGGGCGCTTAATCTATAGTGGCGCTGGCACATCTGGGCGCTTAGGTATCCTGGATGCCAGCGAATGCCCACCCACTTATGGTACAAAACCAGAACAGGTAATCGGCTTAATTGCCGGCGGGCACCAAGCTATTCTGCAAGCTGTCGAAAATGCGGAAGATAATCGGCAATTAGGTACAGAAGATCTTAAGGCATTACACTTTAATCAACGAGATGTTCTGGTAGGGATCGCTGCCAGTGGCCGGACACCCTATGTATTAGGTGCAATGGAATATGCCAAATCAGTTGGTGCTACTGTCGCTTGTATCAGCTGCAATCCAAATAGCCCAATGGCGCAGTTGGCTGATATTGCTATCACGCCCGTCGTCGGGCCAGAAGTGATAACAGGCTCATCCCGCATGAAGGCAGGCACGGCACAAAAATTGATACTGAATATGATCACGACAGGTGCCATGATCCGTATTGGCAAGGTATATGGTAATTTGATGGTTGACGTAGAAGCCACCAATGCCAAATTAATCGAACGCCAGAAAAATATTGTCATGGCCGCCACGGAGTGCAGCAGAGAAATGGCAGAACAGGCGTTAAACGCCTGTGGTGGGCATTGCAAGACCGCAATTGTCATGATCTTATCGGGTATTAACGCCGAAGAAGCCAACGCATTATTGGCAAAACATCATGGACTTATCCGGCCAGCTATCTCAACAGACCGATAATCACTATCTCTTCAGAAGAGGTTAGTAATGAGTAAAATTAGTCAGGAAATGTTGGCTGAAATACTCAACGCCATTGGCGGGACGAGTAACATAGCACGCTGTGGAAATTGCATGACCCGCCTGCGGTTGACGCTAAGGGATAATTCACTTGCCGATATATTCAACTTGAAGAAGATTGCCGGTGTTTTAGGTGCCATCAAGACTGATGACCAGCTCCAAATTATCCTTGGCCCCTGCAAAGCCCAAACAGCAGCAGAGATGATAAAAACGCGGTTAAGTGATACTCACCATTCCTGTACATCAGAACCTACTCAACCTCATACTGACACGTTAAAAGATATCGCCATTTCCAATAAAAAACATCTCAAAGAAAAACAAACTCGTTCACTCCATAAATTTCTGGCTAAATTTGCCACTATCTTTACTCCCCTGATCCCCGGTTTTATCGCCGTTGGTCTGCTATTGGGTTTTGCTACCCTGTTGGAACAAGTTTTTATTAAAGAAGTCACTCATCCCAACGCTATATTGGTTGAGATAGTTGGCTATATGAAAATTTTCAGCAAAGGTATGTTCAGTTTCTTGGGGATCTTGATTGGCTACAATGCACAAAAAGCATTTGGGGGATCTGGGGTTAACGGAGCCATCATCGCATCGCTATTTGTGCTGGGTTATAACGCCGAAGCTACCAGTGGATTCTACTCCGGTATCAGTCATTTTTTTGGCTTCGCCATTGATCCACGAGGTAATATCATCGGGATACTGATTGCCTGTATTCTCGGTGCCTGGGTAGAAAAACAGATCCGCAAAATCATGCCATCTGATCTGGATATGATCCTGACTTCCGCAATAACCCTACTTATCATGGGTGCCATTGCATTTATTGTCATTATGCCCGTCGGCAGTTATCTGTTTACCGTGATGTCATGGTTGTTCATACACTTGAATGGTAACCCGTTCGGTACAGCTATCTTGGCCGGTCTATTCCTAATCGCCGTGATGTTTGGTGTACATCAAGGCTTTGTTCCCGTCTATTTTGCTTTGATGGAAGCCCAGGGATTCAATTCTCTTTTCCCCATTCTGGCAATGGCCGGAGCGGGGCAAATAGGCTCCGCATTGGCGTTATATGTTAAAGCTCAAAAAGGTTCCTTGCTGCGCACTCAGATCAAAGGCGCCATCATTCCAGGTTTACTTGGGATTGGCGAGCCGTTGATCTATGGTGTCACCCTTCCTCGCATTAAACCTTTTGTCACCGCTTGTCTCGGCGGCGCCATAGGCGGTTTTTTTATCGGCCTGATTGCCTGGTGGGGATGGCCTGTCGGATTAAATAGCGTTTTCGGCCCTTCCGGGCTGGTCGCCCTGCCACTGATGACATCCAACAGTGGCATCTTCACGGGCATGGCAATATATGGGGCTGGGCTAATCGTTTCTTATGTCGCTGGCTTCACGCTAACGCTATTCTTCGGGTGCAAAAATATCGACTTAAGTTAGCCAAACCAGATTAAAGGCACACAAGCGGCAGTCAGGACACCCATTACGATATTGAATGTAAACCACGCGCGGCGGCTTTTCAGTAACTGACCAATCAGTGAACCGAGAACCAGCCAGATTACACTGGCGAGGATATTGACGATTAACATCACTATACTGATGGCAAAAATGGAATAGTTATACAGCTCTCCAGCCAGACTGTAACTACTGATTGCGCCCAATCCCATCAACCAAGTTTTGGGATTTAAGAACTGCAATAGCCAACCTTGATAAATTTTGATTGGCTCTCTTGCCGATGCTGTAGTATCCAGCCGTTTATAATGCGAAGTGGCTGTCTTCCAGGCCAGCCATAATAAATACAGACATCCGAGTATTTTCAGCCCCGTATGTAAAGCAGGATAAATCAGCAGTAGCGCAGCAACACCAAACGCAGACAGCAGCAAAATGGTTTGCATTCCCAGAATAATACCCAGACAAAGCGGGACAGAACGGCGAATACCAAAATGAGCTCCCGATGATGTCAGTAACAAATTGTTTGGACCCGGTGTGACAGCGGAAATAAACATAAATATACTAAGCGAGAATATCAGGCTTAAAGTCATGGGTAGATTCCCCTCCCACCCTGGTAGTTAACATTTCTTTTCAAGAAAGATAACAGTATGTTATTTCACATACAAGATGACTAATCATGAAATCAATTCAAATTCATTATGAATCGTAGACTACAACTCCATTAGCAACGACTATGTTTACCCGATGATGAATGACAGTATTTTCAGGAGCAATCACAATGATTATCCCGTGGCAACAATTGGAAGCCGATACACTCCACAACTTAATTGAAAGTTTTGTCCTGCGGGAAGGTACTGATTACGGCGAACAGGAAAAAACGCTCGAACAAAAAGTGCAAGACGTCAAACGTCAACTTGAGCGAGGTGAAGTTCTGCTGGTATGGTCTGAACTACATGGAACCGTTAATATCTTGCCTAAAGAGATGTTCCGCCCGTAAAACTCAACTTGTTTGATTCATTCTAATTGACTGATTCGCCAATTTTATTAATTAAGGAGTCTGTTCATGTCTGCCAAACACCCCGTTATCGCAATCACTGGCTCCAGTGGAGCAGGAACAACCACGACCAGTGTCGCTTTTCGCAAGATTTTCCAGCAATTTGACGTAACAGCTGCACTGATAGAAGGGGATAGTTTCCATCGTTATACTCGTCCTGAAATGGATGCCGAGATACGGAAAGCAAGAGAACAAGGCAGACATATCAGCTACTTTGGGCCAGAAGCCAATGATTTCGGTATGCTGGAAAAAACATTCCTTGAGTATGGGGAAACGGGCCATGGCCGCTGCCGAAAATATCTTCATACCTATGATGAAGCCGTTCCCTATAACCAATCACCAGGTACTTTCACCCCGTGGGAAGCTCTGCCATCTAATACGGACGTCCTATTTTATGAAGGACTTCATGGGGGAGTTGTCACGCCACAACACAATGTCGCCAGTCATGTTGATCTGCTAATTGGCGTTGTGCCGATCGTCAACTTAGAATGGATACAAAAACTCATCCGAGATACGGGCGAGCGAGGGCATTCCAGAGAAGCGGTTATGGATTCCGTTGTTCGTTCAATGGATGACTATATCCGCTACATCACTCCTCAGTTTTCACGTACCCATATCAATTTCCAACGTGTCCCTACCGTTGATACCTCCAACCCTTTCTCTGCCAAAGCGATCCCCTCTCTGGACGAAAGTTTTATCGTGATCCGTTTCCGTGGACTCACGCAAATTGATTTCCCTTATTTGCTCGCGATGCTTCAGGGTTCATTTATTTCCGGCATAAATACTATCGTTGTTCCTGGTGGAAAAATGGGGTTGGCAATGGAATTAATTATGGCACCGCTTGTTAAACAATTACTGGAAGGCAAAAAAATCTCGTAATTTAATCTCTATTTAATTTTTAATAAAACAGGTAACAAAAAATAATGTTACCTGTTTTATTTAAATAAGCAGGTTATTTTTTGTGACAAAATTTTTTCCTTGTATACCAATCTAACTGCAAGATGCGTGTGATTTCTCCCCGCGAAGATATAAAACACATCTTGAAAGACGATAGGTATATAAATGTAAAATCAATAAAACCAACTCTTCTGCCTGATTTCTGGTAATCTGGCCGTCAGTTTAATATGCTGAAGCGATACAAGAGGAGACAGAAGCGCTTTCCTGTGTTACAAACAAGGTTACAAGCGTGGACTGGCAAGGTATATGGGTTAAGATCAATATGCCTAAATTTTGGCATCTTTATAATCCATATAAAATTCCCGCTTGTCAGTTTTTCAGCAGGTTAATATGTTAAGCTATTGACTTTATAAAGCCAGCCTGAAGAGGAACGACAGTTTCTCACATCATAAAGGCAGAAATAACAACAGAGGATAAAGCGAATGGTTCTCGGCAAGCCACAAACAGACCCTACTCTTGAATGGTTTTTGTCACACTGCCATATTCACAAATATCCATCCAAGAGCACGCTTATTCATCAAGGTGAGAAAGCAGAAACGCTTTACTACATTGTTAAAGGTTCAGTTGCTGTTCTAATAAAAGATGAAGAAGGTAAGGAAATGATTCTCTCTTATTTAAATCAGGGGGATTTCATTGGTGAACTTGGATTATTTGAAGAGGGGCAAGAACGTACTGCATGGGTACGAGCCAAAAGTGCTTGTGAAGTGGCTGAAATTTCCTATAAGAAATTTCGCCAGTTAATTCAGGTCAATCCTGATATTCTGATGCGTTTATCTGCTCAGATGGCAAGTCGCCTACAAACCACTTCTGAAAAAGTAGGTAACTTAGCCTTTCTGGACGTTACAGGCCGTATCGCCCAGACATTGCTCAATTTGGCCAAACAGCCTGATGCAATGACTCACCCTGATGGTATGCAAATCAAAATCACACGTCAGGAAATTGGGCAGATTGTGGGTTGCTCCCGTGAAACGGTTGGCCGTATTTTGAAAATGCTGGAAGATCAAAGCCTGATCTCTGCACATGGCAAAACCATCGTCGTTTATGGGACGCGTTAATTCCCAATAAACCGAAACTCGGCCAGTGCAATCCATGACTTCGCACTGGCTTTTTTACTGTTATTTGTTTAACCAACGGGATATCGCCATTTCCAGCCGCACCATACCCTCTGTAATTTCGTCCTCAGGGATAATCAGTGATGGTGTAAAGCGCAAGATGCTGTCTCCTGCACTTAATAACATCAATCCCAGTTCTGCCGCCTGCTGCAATATTTCTTTGGCCTTGCCCTGATATTCAGCTTTCAATACAGCCCCAATAAGCAAGCCCTTTCCGCGAAATTCACGAAAGATACCATATTTTTGGTTCATCTTTTCCAAAGCATGAATGAGCATATCGTGCCGTTTTTCCACGCCCATCAGCACTTCCGGTGTATTGATGATATCCAGTACGACACAACCGATACGACAAGCCAATGGGTTTCCACCATAAGTCGTTCCATGGGCGCCCGTTTCCATTGCCGCCGCGATTTTATCTGTCGTTAACATTGCACTGATGGGAAAACCGCCCCCCAGTGCTTTTGCCGTCGTCAGGATATCCGGCTGTACGCCATAATGCTGGTAAGCATATAACTGACCCGTGCGCCCTATTCCACTCTGGACTTCATCAAAGACCAACAAAGCCTGATGTTTATCACACAATTCCCGCACCCCATGCAGAAACGCCATTGTCGCAGGAGTCACTCCTCCTTCACCTTGGATTGGCTCCAAAACAACAGCACAAGTGTGATCATCGATTTCCGCTCTAACGGCATCCAGATCGTTAAAAGGCACATGAACAATATCGGCAGGTTTAGGCCCAAACCCCTCGGCATATTTCGGTTGCCCTCCCACCGAAACCGTGAAAAAGGTACGACCATGAAATGCCTGATGGAATGCAATGATTTTGGTTTTATTCGGATGATAACGGGTAATCGCATAACGACGTGCCAATTTAAATGCCGCTTCATTGGCTTCCGCCCCCGAATTAGCGAAAAAGACCTTTTGGGCAAAAGTCGCATCAATCAACTTTTGCGCTAAGGTTAAGGCAGGCTCATTGGTAAAAACGTTGCTGATATGCCACAATTTTTCACTCTGCTGTTTCAGGGCGTTCACCAAAGCCGGATGACAGTGCCCCAAAGCCAGAACAGCAATACCTCCGGCAAAATCAATGTATTCTTTACCCTGTTGATCCCATACTCGACTTCCTTGCCCTCTGACAGGAATAAAATTCGCCGGTGCATAAATAGGCAACATCACTTGATCATAGGTGTTTCTATTTGCTGCTTTATTTTCTACCATTTCCCTCACCTTATTTTTATATTTGCCATTTCGAAGTGAAATAATAGTCATAAAATATGAATAAAAAAATCAATTAAGAACAAATAAAAAAACAACAGAATGAGGGAGTATAGAGGTATCTGACTAATATCTGAGGAAATTATTCAACAATTCATGTCCCTGCTCACTAAGAATGCTTTCTGGATGAAACTGCACCCCTTCCAGTGGCAAAGTACGGTGACGTATTCCCATAATTTCATCTACGTCGCCATTACGCTGACTCCAGGCCGTCACTTCAAATGAAGCAGGAAGCGTTTCTGCGGCAATAACCAGAGAGTGATAACGCGTGACCGTCAATGGACGATCTAATCCTTTGAATACCCCTTGCTGGCTATGGTGAATCAGACTGGTTTTTCCATGCATTACTTCACGAGCTTTAACAACCTTGGCACCAAAAGCCTGACCTATTGCCTGATGCCCCAGACACACACCGAGGATGGGCAATTTCCCTGCAAAATGTGAAATCGCTTCCAACGAGATCCCTGCTTCATTTGGCGTGCAAGGCCCCGGAGAAATGACTAAATGAGTAGGCGCCAAATCTTCGATATCTTTAAGCTGAATCTCATCATTACGCTTAACTAAAACCTCTGCCCCTAACTCACAAAAATATTGGTATAAATTGAATGTAAAAGAATCGTAGTTATCTATTATTAGTAACATAGGAGTATATCCTACTGATTATTATAGTCTTATAAGTTGCCCTACCCCATTGGGGTATTATGCATTCTGTATAATAGTAAAATCAGGTAAAGCAGTATTAACAGCAATGGGGGGCTAATCATACCACAGAAGCACGTTTAAAATAGTGGTACGGCGACCGCATTACTATCATGCAACATGATGTAACAACGCAGAAATGGCAGAAAGAAGGGGGAATGTAAACGGTACTCAAACAACCAGTTATGATTATCCGAATACCGTATTATGGCGGTCCGGGCTGTTAAGGTTCAACCTTGGCAGACAAGATCACAATAGGTTTTACCGGTACATTTTGGTAAGGGCCAACATTTTCTGTTTTGACTTGAGAAATTTTATCAACCACATCCATGCCCTTGACGACTTTACCAAAGACCGCATAACCGAAGTCACGCTGCCCATGGTCAAGGAAAGCATTATCGGTCACGTTAATAAAAAACTGACTGGTTGCGCTGTCCTTATCGGCGGTACGTGCCATAGCAATAGTTCCCCGCAAATTCCGCAAGCCGTTATCTGCTTCATTTTTGATTGGCTCTTTGGTCTCTTTTTGCTTCATATCCTTTGTAAAACCACCGCCCTGGATCATAAAGCCTGGGATAACACGATGAAAAATAGTGTTGTTATAAAATCCCTCATTGACATACTCAACGAAATTCTTGGTAGTCATTGGTGCCTTATTGCTATCTAACTCAAGTTCGATTTCTCCAGCCGATGTTACCAGCTTCACGTGAGTTTCAGCGGCTAATGCTGGGACAGCTATCGCGCTGATAGCACATGCAGTCATAAGCGACACAAAAATACGTTTAAACATTGATGATTCCTTTATTTTTGAGGTCAACAATAAAACTCATAACAACAAAACCCATTAAGTGTAATTCCCTATGGAGTGAAGTTCCAAAGATTTACCTACATTTACGAGTCATATGACTTTTATATTCGCATATTTAAACAGGAGTTATTTTGAGAATAACCCCCATATTAATACGCTTTCCATGTCAAAGCGCATAAGCATCTATACCAATCTAACTTCAGCCGGATAACAATTGCAGAACGATTGGTATTGTCACCAGTGCGATAAATAGAGAAATAATAATAGAAAGGGAAATGGTTTCCTGTTTGAAACCATACTTATTAGCAAAAACATACACGCCTGCACCGATAGGCTGCGCAGCCATAATAATTGCGGCAATCAACCAAATATTGTCAGCTTGCTGCATACCAAACAGATAATAAGCGCAAATAAACGTAACCAACGGTTGTATCCCTAGTTTGAGTAACAACATTGGTACAACCAATTTTAATGCTTCCGCATTAATATGCTCTTTAACCTTAAGCCGCGATAATCCCAGTCCTAAAGCAAATAACGCCGTTGGGCCTGCGGCATTACCAAGAAATGCCGCCAATGATTGCAAAAATTTTGGTACGGGAATCTCGAAATAGACGAAGATTAAACCTGCGATGACTGAAATAGTCAGGGGGTTACTCAATGTCACCTTTAATGACCTAACCAGACTTCGGCTGATGGATATGTTGCTACCCGATTGACGAATAGAAAGAACATCGTAAGTAATAATGACAGCTATAATGGCTGGGATATTATGCAGGATCGTAGCTATAGCGGCAGGAAGCGCAGCAGATTCACCATAGACAGAGATTAGGATTGGAACTCCCATATATCCGGTAGTGCCATAACATGCTCCCATGCCTAAAAGAGAAGATTGAGGCAAACCAATCCCCATAATTTTGGCTACTAACACACCTAAAACATACACGACCCCAATGCCGGCCAAACTAGCAACAATAAATCCCCATTGTTGAAGTTCACTCACATCTGCACGTGCAATAGCCAGAAACAATAAGGCAGGGAGTGCAATATAAAGCACATAATCGTTGATTAATTTATCGGAATGTCCGCTATCAGGACGCAAACGACCAAAACAATATCCGATAAAAATAACCAGAAATATGGGGGCAACTATCATAAACATTTAGATTAATTCCATATGAGTGTTGATAAAACGTCTCGAAAATTTCCCTGGTGTATTAGACTTGCTGTCATTATTCAGAATAAATATTGGCTATTTTTTGATGATATTGCTGTAATCATTTAATTCTGTTAAATAAATAATTCCTTTCTTATCATTAAATTTATTAATGATGACAACAAAGGCGATACTATGAAACTGGATATTCGTACCGATCGTTTTGATGGGCGTGGTATAACGCTTGAGCAACTACGCGCGTTTGTATTCGTCGCGACACATGGTGGATTTGCTAAAGCTGGGGAAGAGTTGGGCCGCACACAACCAACGCTTAGCCTAAGTATTAAACGACTTGAAGAAGATATCGGATGTCGTTTAATTGATCGACGCCAAGGCACTATTATTGGATTAACCAATGAAGGTAAACAGCTATTACCCGCTGCCAAAGATATTCTTTTCCGCATGACCCAAGCGCTACAATCGGTAAGAAAATTCCAGTTGAGAGGCAAAATTGCACTTGGTGTCCCTGATGATTTCAGCATTAGAAACCTGCATAAAGCGATCTCCTGCTGTCTGGAGGAACATCCTGAATTAAAAATAGAAATTACCGCCGCTTCATCACCTGTACTTTCTGCCTTATTAGAAAAACAGCAATTAGATATGGCCATCACTAAAGAAATAGCGGGACAACCCATCAATACCAATCATAAAAGCATCTTGAGAATTGAACCGCTACATTGGGTTGCTGTAGAAAACAAGCACTTCAATAACCTACAAGAAATTCCACTGGTTATTTTTCCTGATGGCTGTGTCATTCGCCAATGTGCCATAAACGCACTGGAACATGTGGGTAAACCTTATTTTCTCGCGTATGTCAGTGCTTCATTTGAAAATGTGAAAAGTGCCATAGCACACGGTTTGGGCATTGGGTTGTTGCCACGCCACTCATTAACCGATGCTCTATGTGTATTATCTTCCGAACATGGTGTCCCTAATGTTCCTGCCATTCAGCTGGTTTTACATGTGACTGCCCAAGGTAAGTTATACACATTATTTGCCGACTACCTGCGCCATTCGTTGTCGGAAGAAATGTCGGTATAAATGTCGGTAAAATGTCGGCATAAAGTTACGTCTGTCCACAAGCGGTTGCTCTCGGTATAATCACCGCGCTATTTTTGTGTATTCCTCAGGGAGATAACCATTTTGACCATCAAGAACTACAACTATCATATGACCCACTTTATTACGAGTGCACCTGACATTCGCCACCTGCCTCAAGATGTGGGCATTGAGGTCGCGTTTGCCGGTAGGTCAAATGCGGGTAAATCCAGCGCCCTGAATGCACTGACCCGCCAAAAGAGCCTTGCGCGTACCAGTAAGACCCCTGGCCGTACCCAATTAATTAACCTGTTCGAAGTCGAAGAAGGAGTCCGTTTGGTCGACTTGCCTGGCTATGGTTACGCTGAAGTCCCGGAAGAGATGAAACGTAAATGGCAGAAGGCGTTGGGAGAATATCTCCAGAAGCGCGAATGCCTGTTAGGGCTGGTGGTTTTGATGGATATCCGCCATCCGCTGAAAGATCTGGATAGGCAAATGATTGAATGGGCGGTCGTGACGCAAGTTCCCGTCATGGTATTACTAACTAAAGCCGATAAACTGGCTTCCGGTGCCCGTAAAAGCCAACTGGCAAAAGTTCGTCAGGAATTGATCTCTTTGGATGGTGATATTCAAATTGAATACTTCTCTGCCTTGAAAAAAATCGGCATCGATAAACTAGAGCAAAAACTCAACCTTTGGTTCAATCAACCTACCATTGAAGCGGAATAACTCCGCTCCCTGTCCTGCCATCAATCGGGCATAAAAAAACGCCCCAGTCAAAAGAAATGACTGGGGCAGCTAATATTCAGCTAAATCCGATTACGTGAAGTAAAAGGTCTGAAAGATAGAACATCTTACCTCTGTACCCTACGCCGATAACTTTAACCTATTCTTTTCATCAAAAAAAGACTTTTTTGTAATTAATTTTCACTAATTACCTCGATTCAGCTGTTAACATTTAAGCAAATCAGGTTATTATGGCGTCATTAATGTAGTTTAATTACATATTTATGAGAGCTAGATCTAATCTAAAACCTAACTGAAATTCTTGTCACACGCCTTTTCACGGCGTCATTGAGATAATTACAGTTCATTAAATAAGCAGCATTTTCATAAAAATCATTCAATAAAAAAAACCGCATTTCTGCGGCTCTTTTTCTGCTGCTAAGATAAAAAGGAGATCAGTGTGCCTGATCCCAATTTTCACCAATCCCAACATCCACTTTTAACGGCACATCAAGCTGCATACTTTGTTCCATCAACTCCCTGATTTTCTGCCCTGCGGTCTCCAGCTCTGATTCATGGACTTCAAATACCAATTCATCGTGAACCTGCATGATCATACGCACATTTGGCTGTTCACTGACAATCCAGTTATCTACTGCAATCATTGCCAATTTGATGATATCCGCTGCCGTTCCCTGCATCGGTGCATTGATAGCTTCACGCTCTGACGCCTTGCGGCGCATAGCATTACGCGATTTGATATCCGGCAGGTATAACCGACGGCCTTCCAGCGTTTCGACAAATCCATGATCAGCCGCCTGCGCCCGTGTACGCTCCATATAAGTCAACACCCCTGGATAACGTTCAAAATAGAGATCCATATAGCGCTGTGCTTCACCACGCGGAATACCTAACTGGCGGGATAGACCAAACGAACTCATACCGTAAATCAGGCCAAAGTTAATCGCTTTAGCACTGCGACGCTGCTCGCTAGTCACTTGTTCCAATGGAACACCAAACACTTCCGCAGCCGTCGCACGGTGGATGTCCTTACCTTGGGCAAATGCTTCCAACAGACCTTTGTCCTGTGACAAATGCGCCATAATGCGCAATTCAATTTGTGAATAGTCCGCCGCCATAATGCGATAACCTTCTGGGGCAATAAATGCCTGACGGATGCGGCGCCCTTCACCATTGCGAACAGGGATGTTTTGCAAATTTGGATCACGAGAAGAGAGACGTCCCGTCGCCGTTACCGCCTGATGATAAGAGGTATGAACTCGATTCGTCAGTGGGTGCACCATCTGAGGCAATTTATCAGTATAAGTGGTTTTCAATTTTGCCAGGCCACGATGTTCCAAAATCACCCTTGCCAATTCATGGTGTTCTGCCAACTCTTCCAGCACTTCTTCATTTGTTGAAGGTGCGCCATTTGGCGTCTTTTTCAAGACAGGCAAGTTCATTTTTTCAAATAAGATGACTTGTAGTTGTTTTGGTGACGCCAGATTGAATTCTTCCCCTGCCAACTCGTAAGCGGATTTTTCCAGTTCATCCAAACGCGCAGTGATTTCCCTTGAATGTTCTGCCAATGTTTGGGCGTTGATCAACACCCCTGTTCTTTCCATACGGGATAGCACCGGCACCAGCGGCATTTCGATCTTCTGGAAAACTTTTTGCAGAGTTGGCGCATTTTCTAGCTGAGGGTACATGACCTGATGTAGCCTAAGAGTCACATCCGCATCTTCCGCTGCATATTTTGCGGCTTCCTCCAATGGAATTTGATTGAAGGTGAGTTGCTTTTTACCCTTGCCGGCAATTTCTTCAAATGTGGTGGTTTTATAACCCAGATGACGATCAGCAAGGCTATCCATATCATGCCGCCCTGCGACGCTGTTCAAAACATACGATTCCAGCATGGTATCGAAAACAATGCCATTTAAAGCAATGTCATAACGTGCCAAAACCCCACGATCAAATTTCAGGTTTTGACCAATTTTAGGCAGATTAGCGTCCTCCAGCAGCGGTTTTAATGCTGTGAGAACTTCATGCAGATCCAATTGCTGGGGCGCATCCAGATAATCGTGTCCCAATGGCAGATAAGCGGCTTCAACTTCTGATTCCCCCACGGCAATGGCAAAGGACATCCCCACCAGGTTAGCTGTTAAGGTGTCAAGACTGTCGGTTTCAGTATCAAAAGAGAACGCCGGTGCCTGTTTCAGTTTTTCAATCCACTGATCAAGGGATTGGCGTTCAAGGATGGTTTGATAATTTTCCGGTGAAATTTTAGCGCCAGCTGGTGCAACAGCCACTGGTTCTGACTTAGCGTTGGCTGAGGCAGGTTTTTTCCCATTGCCTTCCAGCCAACTGCCATTCTGTACGTCACTGATCCAACGTTTGAATTCATAATGACTAAACAGTGCCAGTAACGCCTCCGTATCCGGTGGCATAACAGAAAGCTCTAAACAGGTCTTATCCAGCTCAACGTCAGTTTTGATTGTCGCCAATTGGTAGGAAAGATAAGCCACCTCTTTATATTGTTCCATTTTACCACCCAGAGTTTTAGCTCCACGGAAACCAAGTGTGGCAATTTCATCAAGACGGGTATAGATCTCATCCAATCCGCCAATACCCTGCAATAGCCCCAGAGCGGTTTTTTCACCCACTCCCGGCACCCCTGGAATATTATCGGAAGAATCTCCCATGAGAGCGAGAAAATCGATCATCAATTCAGGCGGGATACCATATTTCCCCTCCACCTCTTCTGGCCCCAAGATAGTGTTAGTCATGGTGTTAATCAGCGTGATATTTGGCGTCACCAATTGCGCCATATCTTTATCACCTGTGCTAATCAGCACCGAACGGCCCTCTTTTTCAGCTTGCAAAGCCAATGTACCGATAACATCGTCAGCTTCAACCCCCGGCACAACCAGAATTGGCAGTCCCATCGCATTAACCATTTTATGCAACGGTTCAATCTGTAAACGCAAATCATCCGGCATTGGTGGTCGATGGGATTTATATTCAGCAAATAGCTCATCACGGAACGTTTTGCCTTTGGCATCAAACACAACCGCCACATGGCTGGGTTTATACTGAATAACCAAACTTCGTAACATGTTCAGTACACCATACATGGCGCCCGTCGGTTCTCCTGAACTGTTTGTCAGTGGTGGAAACGCATGGTATGCACGATAAAGGTATGAAGAACCATCAACCAAAATCAGGGGATTGTCTGCTATCTGTGCCATAAGATTTTCTTCGTTGTTCTGTGGGATGAATAAAGAATAGAATGCCATACTGTGTCGTTATAGACGAATTTTGCGGGAATTTTCTCGTACTAACTTGCATTTTATGACAAATATTCTGATGAGTTCTCTGTGGATAACTTTGTGCACAAAAAATGGCATATAAATCAGATTTATGTTTATAACCACAGAGAGTGGATAACAGGCGATAAAAAATCAATGAATTACGCAAAATATTAAATAAATATTACAACCGCTTTAAAATCACTGACTTGTGGATATTACCGGAATTTATGTTATGAAAGGTGTTTTTTGGCAAGTATTGTGCCAACTTTCTCATGGCTGGCACAATACCTATATTATTTTATATTAATACTCGCGTTTTTGTTTCGTCACGCCACCTTCTTGCAACTTATTTTTTGTTCACCAGATAGTTTACTACCTCAGAGAATTTCTGTGAGTAATCTAAAGCTGAACGAGTATCAATTCCACCATTGTTAATCAAATACTTGCCATTAACAAAGATCGACGGAACACCACGCAAGTTAAAATCCTGGGCTGACTGACGCTCTTTAGCGGCGACTGATTGCACGATAAAGCTGTTCAGGGCTGCATCATACTGTTCACCAGATACACCCGCTTTAATGAAGGCATTGCGGATATCTTCTTTGCTCTTAATAGTTTGGCTTTTCTGAATGCCATCAAACAAAATAGGTGTGACTTTATCTTCAATCTTCATGACAATGGCGACTGCCCAGGCATCAGTCAATGCTTTCCCCAAAGGTCCAAGAAAATCCACATGATAACGTTCATGAGTCACACCTGCCGGCAAGTTTTTTTCAACCGTAGCAGGAACATGATAAACATTTTCAAACTGATAGCAGTGAGGACAATAAAAAGAGAAAAACTCTACCACCTGAGGCTGATTTTCAACCGGATTTTTTAACTCGGTATACTGTTTGCCTTCAGAGAAACCGGAAGCAGATGCATTAAATGCCATAAACGCTCCCACCAGTGCTAGCCAAAATTTCTTCATAATGGTCTCCAAAAAAATTAATACATCGGGTTGAGCTGTAAAGGCGGCTCTTGTAACAGCCGAACTTGTTCAGAAAAAAGACTCACTTGCTTATGCCAAAAATCACTATCAGCCATCCACGGAAATGCTTTTGGGAAAGCCGGATCTTGCCAGCGACGAGCAACCCAGGCTAAATAATAGACCATTCGCATCGCACGCAGAGGCTCTATTAATGCCAAGGTCTTGGGATCAAATGCCATAAACTGACCATATGACTCAAGCAAGATATCCAACTGGATCAACCGTTCTTGCCGTGAACCACTCAGCAACATCCACAAATCCTGAATAGCGGGACCATTGCGGGCATCATCAAGATCCACAAACCAGGCTTCATCACGCCACAAGATATTACCAGCATGGCAATCACCATGCAGCCGTAATACTTGCCAATTATCATGCCATTGGCTTGCGACTGCCTGATTCAATTCATCTAATGCAGCCAGAAAATGCTGTTTATGTCGGGCGGGAATGAGTTCACATTCAGCCAGATATTGATACGGCTGATATAAATATTCATTCAAATTAAGGGTAGGACGAGCAGAAAATGGTTTCTTTGCCCCAATTTGATGCATTCTTCCCAGCAATCGCCCAACGTCTTCCAGTTGGTCAAAACTATCTGACTCGTACTGACGTCCTCCCACACTAGGAAAAATAGCGAAGAAAAAACCACCATAATTCAGTACTGTCTGTCCGTCAAACATTAACGGCGCTGCCACAGGCAAATCGGCCTGCTGCAATTCGTGTGCAAAATCATGTTCCTCCTGAATTTGCTGCTGGCTCCAGCGCAGAGGACGATAAAATTTCACAACATAGCGTTTGCGGTTCTCATCCATGAACTGATACACCCGATTTTCATAGCTATTCAGTTCGGTTAGACCAGAATCAAGGTACAGGCCAGACTGCCCCAATGCATCCATAATTAAATCTGGCGTAATATTTTGAAAATTAAAAGCCTTCGGTTCCATCACAACACAGTTCTCTCTTCATCAATCTTTAAGAATGCCCCGGGCACGCAACAACGCTGTTTTAAAATCCTCTTCATAATCTTTTTTCAACCCAGGGATTTCTGCACGGCTATCCGTACCACGCATTTTCAGGTGATAAATCAGAATATCATCCGTTAATTCAGATAACTGCCCTGTGAACCCCGCTTCATCAGCCAGTTTTTGCAAAAGCGCCAGCAGATTTAAATCCGGTTCATTCTTCCATACTGGATGTAAAAGTTCGATAACTTCATTGAGGCGGTGATAGGTCATTTTTAGTTCCTTATAAATCACGATACAAATTAGCAGGGTTAATGGCTTTGAGAAAGCATTGGTCTGTCAAGGAGCGTAAAGTTATACTGCCACCTCAAGCAGCATGATTAGATATTGATTCACAATTGAAAGACAAAGGGTATACCAAACATTAAATATTTCATTGCCCAATATCAGGTGATTTAACATGACGCATCCAAAAATCAGTGGCGCAATTCTGGCTGGGGGATTATCCACCCGCATGGGGGGAAACGACAAAGGATTGCTGCAATTTAACAATGCACCACTATATCAACACATTGCCACAAGATTACAGCCGCAGGTTCATGAGCTGTTAATTAATGCCAATCGCAATCTGGGGATTTATCATCAGAGTGGCTATCCCATCATACCGGATATCATTGCCGATTTTTCCGGGCCATTGGCAGGTATGTTGGCGGTTTTAAAAAACGCTATCCACGAGTGGGTGGTATTTGTCCCCTGTGATGTTCCCAATTTCCCTGAAAACCTGGTCGCAAAACTGTGGCACTACAAACAAGACGCCCGGGCTGCTTATGCACATGATTGCGAACGTGCGCATCCTACCTTGGTATTAATGCACCGCAGTCTCATTCCTCGTCTGGAAAGCTATCTCGCTTTGGGAGACAGGAAACTGATGTTCTTTATGCAGATGATCAAGGCAAAGGCGATCTATTTTCCCAATCCCAATGCGTTCACCAACTTAAATACCCCTGAAGAATGCCATCACTGGAAATACCATCATTGGGAACACCTTCAGGAGACGGCATGAACCACCGCCTCAACGACATAAAACTGCCGATTTTGGGTATTACGGCTTACAGTGGAACCGGAAAAACGACACTATTGAAGCAAGTCATTCCACTGTTACGCCAGCGACATATCCGCGTTGGGCTGATTAAGCACACTCACCACAATATGGATATCGATAAACCAGGCAAGGACAGCTATGAGCTACGCAAAGCGGGGGCTATACAAACGTTGGTTGCCAGCCAGCAACGCTGGGCTTTGATGACTGAAACCCCAAAGTTGCCGGAACTGGATCTTGGCTATCTTGCCAGTCGATTTGATGCAAATTTGTCGGATCTGATTTTGGTTGAAGGATTCAAACATGAACCCATTCCCAAAATCGCTCTTTATCGAGATGGCCTCAACCACACCGTTGATGAGCTTCTTGATCCCTATGTAATAGCAATTGCCAGCGATATTGCGCTGGCAACCGCCCTTCCGCAGCTTGATATTAACCAGCCGGAACAAGTGGCAGCGTTTATTACCGAGTGGCTACATCAATAACAGTGGTTATAACGATAAGAAATATTTCCTGTCACTCGATCTGTCATTTGTTTTTGCCTTATACCAATCTAACTTCAAGACGCGTGTGATGTCTCCCCGCTTCGCGGGGAGACATCAAGTTTCATATCGTGCTGTAAATTGCAACTTGAAGTTTAATGCGTATAGTTCCCTTCCGGCATCAAACCAATAAAAGTCGTTTTTTTGCGGGGTTCCGTCATCAATGCTTCCAACTTTTCGACACAGCGCAGGTAATGAGGCGTTTTCTTATGTGCCGCAACTGCCGCTTCGTCAGCGTAGGCTTCATAGATATAAAAGCGGGTTGGGATATTCTCATCACGCAATACATCGAACCGTAAATTACCTGGCTCTTTAACAGAGCCAAGGTGATTATCCCGAAATACTTCGATAAATTCGTCTATCTTGTCGGCTTTAACATTAATTTCCACTAATGTAACGTGCATATTATTCTCCCTTGGCTTTTTCACTCAGGAAAAACTCATAAGCCTGAGCAGGTTTCTCATTGTGATGCACCACGGCCTGCACAGCTTTCAGCATTGCAACAGGGGCTTCCGACTGGAAGATATTGCGTCCCATATCCACACCCGATGCCCCTTGATCAATCGCCTGATAGCACATATTTAACGCGTCCAGTTCCGGCAGTTTCTTACCACCTGCAATCACAATCGGCACAGGACAGCCCGCCACAACCTGCTCAAAACCGCTATCAACATAATAGGTTTTGATGATGTTTGCCCCCATTTCGGCTGCAATGCGAGTCGCTAACGAAAAGTAACGTTGGTCACGCGCCATATCTTTACCAACACCGGTCACCGCCATTGTTGGCATACCATAACGTGTCCCCTGATCCACCAGCTTGATAATGTTCTTGATAGATTGATGTTCATATTCTGAACCGATATAGACCTGTGCCGCAACCGCACAAACATTGAGGCGCAGTGCATCTTCCATCGCCACCGCAACAGCTTCATTGGAGAGTTCAGTCAGAATAGAGTTGGCCCCAGACGCACGCAGGACTACAGGTTTATTGGTTGCCGGGGGAACCTGACTGCGCAGGATACCGCGGGTGCACATCAACACATCGGTATGTTCAAACAACGGGGCGATATTGATATCAATACGTTCCAAACCTGTCGTTGGGCCCTGAAAATAACCGTGGTCAAATGCCAGCATCACCGTTTTATGGGTGGCAGGATTGAAAATCCGTGATAAACGGGACTGCATCCCCCAATCCAGCGCACCACAGCCTTTCAGTTCAAACAGCGTGTTCTGTTGTGGTGTGCTAATGCCAAAATCTTTACCATCTTTGATATCATCTAAATCTGCCATTTCTCCCTCCAGAAAGGTGTCAGGGGCTGCATACCAGCCCCATGCATTAGAAATCGTACTGATTGATATTGTCTTTGGTGAAAATTACCCGCTCCGGCATGACAACAATGCCATTGCCTTTCGCTTCATAACGGTATCCCTGTACACTGTTGGGTGAGATTTCAACATTGCCAATACCAGGAATATTCAATTTATCTCCCACATTCAGTTCGCCTTTTTGCAATATCTCATTGGTAACATGGATGGCTAGCTTGCCCTGCTTGACCACATCCCACAAAGCGAACTGTTTGACCGTACCATTTTCAACATAAGGACGCATGACATTCGGGGTACTGAACCCAACAATCGCGACATCTTGACGCTTCAGGTTTTCTGCAGCCTGAGCCGCCGCAGGCAAAGCGTTAGCATCTGGAGCAATAATCACATCCAAGTCCCCCCACGCTTTTAAAATGCCTTCCGCGGTTTGCAAAGATTTAGTGGCATCGTTATAGCCAAATCTGGTGGTGACAATTTCCCAATTCGGATGTTCCTCTGCAATCTTGGCCTTAGCTTCTTTTACCCATTGGTTCTGATCTGTCACTGTCGGGCTGGAATAGAAAAAGGCTACTTTCGCTTTTTCTTTCTTCACCTGATTTGCGGCCATATCCACCAAAATGCCACCCAACTGCTTTGGTGTTCCTTGATTGATATAGATAGAGCGGCATTCTGGCGCCGTATCGGAATCCCACGTCAATACTTTGACACCACGCTTCATAGCACGTTTCAAAGCTGGGCACAATCCATCCGGTGACACGGCTGAAACCACAATCGCATCATAGCCTTGGTTAACAAAACTATTAATAAGCTGAACCTGTCCCGCAACACTCGGCTCTGTCGGACCATCGTAAGTGACTTCAATACCCAGCGCCTTGCCTGCTTCCACCGCACCTTGCCCGCCACTGGTAAAGAACCCAACGCCGACCAATTTAGGGATAAATGCAATCTTTTCTGCCGCCTGAGCCCAAGAAACACATCCCAGACTTAATGCAGCAGCCAAAGCCAGCTTTTTTATTGTTGGTGCTTTCATGCCTATCTCCATTTATTTTTATTTCAAGATCATCTTTTATGTTTCAGAAAATGTTATTGCGAAACAGAAGCTCTTCGACGTTGCCACCAATCACAGATTTGATGGCGATGCAACGAAACAGACCGTCCTATCACCGCTACAATCAGCAAGGCACCAGACAACGCGCTGGATATCTGGTTAGTAATTCCCACCATCTGCAATCCTTGCTGCAAATAACCCACCAGCAAAACCGCCAGTGCCGTTCCTATAATCGAACCAGATCCACCATAAATATTAGCCCCTCCCAGCACGACAGCCGTAATCGCGGGCATCAGGAACGAACTTCCCAAATCGGAACGCGCCGAACCAAAATAAGAAACCAAAATAACCGCCGCCACTGCCGAAGCCAGTCCGGTCAAAGCGTATAACAAACATAAAATTCGATTTACGGGGATAGCACTGTAACGAGCAACACAGCTACTCTGCCCGATAAGAAAAACATTACGGCCACGGTGGGTGCGATGCATAAATAGCCAGAACACCAATGCAAAAAGGATAAAGATGACCAAAGGAATAGGTAGGTTGAGCAGCGTCAGATTGGCAAAATCAGTAAATGTATCAGGAAAACCACCAATGCCTTCATATCCCGTCGCGCCAGACAGTCCCGACAGCAATAAGGCGCTACCGCCAAACAGGTACATCGTGCCGAGCGTAATGACCAACGGATTTACACCCGTATAGAAAATCAGGGCCGCATTAATCAAGCCGCACAGCACTCCGACAAGTAAAGTAAAAGGAATTGCCACAATCATCGGCAAACCAGCTTGATACATCACACCTAATGCGATAGCACATAGGCCGATAATCGAACCAAAAGAGATATCAATACCACCACTGACAATCACCATCGTTAACGGCAACGCGATAATGCCGATGCAGATAAAATCACTGGTACTGAACAACAGCACGTTAATATCCAGCATCCTTGGATTAACTATGCCAAACAGTAAAATTTCCGCCACCAACAGCATCAAAAGCGCCGTTTCCCAACCATAACGTTGCCCATAACGTTGTACCCTATTCATTATGGCCTCCCGTTTCTTGCGGTGTGTTTGTTTATTGGTTCAAGGAAACGGGCGTAACGTTGCTGGCGTAAATTATTGCCAACGACATTACGCAAACGCCCATCCAGCACTAACACCACCAACAGGACAAGACCAGCAATAAAATCATTCCACCATGCCGATAACTTGAGGAGTACCAACACACTATCAATTTGTGTCAAAAAATATGCTCCGCAGATCGCCCCAAAGACAGTTCCCACGCCCCCCAACAAACTTATACCACCTAATACACAGGCAGCGATGGCTTTCATCTCCAGCCCATTCCCCGTTTGGTTCGGAATAAAGCCAATCTGAGCCACAAACACAATACCCGCCAATGCTGCCATCACGCCATTTACGGTGAATGCCGTGATGCGAATGCCATTGACGGGAGCGCCAAGCTGACGAGCACCTTGCAGGTTATCACCCGTGGCATAAAACCCGCGGCCAAACTCAGTTTTCTTTAACATCCACGCTATCGACAGAATCAATAACATCAACAACCAGCCAATTGGTGAAACACCCAATAGTATTGGTCTGGCGAGTTCTTTAACCTCAGCGGGCAAACCTTCGATCCATTTACCACCGGTTAACAACAGCATTAATCCACGGTATAAACAGAGTGTGCCCAACGTGGCAACAATCGCTGGAATTTTTAACCATGCCACCAACACACCATTAATAAACCCCGCCATGATGCCAACCAGCAACGTAATTAAACAGGCAATCGCCAGTGAAAGCCCTGTATTAAGCGACATGCCAAACACTACCGCACATAGTCCGGTAGTCGAACCAACAGACACATCAATATTGCGGGTTAACATGACCAGCGTGGCACCCATTGCTAATAAAATAAGAATTTGGGCATTACCGAAGATCATAGTGACCGTTTGGAGGCTGAAAGCATGGCTATCGAGACTTCCTAGCAAAGCAAACAGTGCCAAAATGGCGATCAATACTGTGGCCTCTCGGTTATTCTGGATGAATTTCAATATGACGTTCCCCAAAAGAAAGATGCATAATCTCGTCCACATTCATGTGGTCTTTATCAAGCTGTCCACAAAGCTCGCCGTGATGCATGACCAGCACGCGATCAGCCAACTGAACAATTTCATCAAGATCAGAAGAAATCAGGAGAATCGCCACCTGTTGACTGGCGATTTTGTGAATAAGCTGATAGATATCATTACGCGCTCCAACATCAACACCCCGCGTTGGTTCATCAATAATCAGGACGGTAGGCTTGGCTTCCAGGCATTTAGCAATCAGGATCTTTTGCTGATTACCACCAGACAGCGTACGTACAGATTGATCTACATTGTGGAATCGAATATTGAGTGCTTGACGATATCGTTCCAATACTCCGACATCGTGGGTGGAGCGTGTCCAGAAAGTGCTTCGGCTGTGCGTCAGCGAACAAACATTCCAACTCAAAAAGGCGTCAAGAAATAAGCCAAAAACTTGCCGATCTTCAGGCATATAAACCAATCCATGTTGCAAACGTTCTGCGGTATCGAGTTTATTGATGACTTGTTGTCGGAAACGAATTTCACCACTCGCTATCGGGCGCAATCCATATAGTGTCTCTGCCAGTTCCGTACGACCTGCTCCCACAACACCAGACAAACCAACAATTTCCCCCGCCCGTAGCGTCAGAGAGATGTCACGAAATCCCTCCCCACACAGAGAAGTCACTTCCAAAACGGGAGTTGCTGATAGGTTATCCGATACATTACTGCTAGCTTTCAAGCTCAATTTTTGATTATCAGCCAACGCAATTGATTTTACCGTAGGTGTAATCGCCTGAATTATTGCTTCCGTTGTAAAACGCTCAATCTCGCCGCTAAGAGCGATGCCCCCATCTCGTATCACACTGACATAATCTGCAATCTCACGAATTTCAGGTAACTTGTGGGAAATGAAAATAATCCCCACCTGTTGCTGCCGTAATTCCCTTATTCGTGCAAACAAACGTTCAGTTTCTGCGGGCGTCAATGCAGCAGTTGGCTCATCCAGAATCAAAATGCGAGAATTACGCATCAAGCCACGCATAATCTCCACCAACTGCTGATCTGCTACATTCAAACCGCCGGCTGGCATCTTCAAGTCAATTTGGCAATCAAGCTGAAGCAGTAATTCGTGCATTCGGCTTGTACTGGCTTGATGTTTTGGCAAACGAAACAGGATATTTTCCTGAACGGAAAGATTGGGAAATAACAAAGGTTCTTGTGGAACCAGATAAATGCCCAGTTGATGCGCCTTCGTCGGTGTCAAATAGCTGACAGTAGCACCATCCACAACCAACGTTCCGGCATCCGGCTGTTCAATGCCTGCAATGATTTTCATCAAAGTTGATTTACCCGCACCATTGCCACCTAATAATGCATGAACCTGCCCTGGCATCAGAAAGAAATCAATCTGCTTCAACACCATCAAACCAGAAAACTGCTTACTGATCCCACGGGCAACTAAAAGCGGAGCACTGTTAGTCGGGCTCAGGCAAAACGGATCATGGGAATTAGTGGCAATATTGCTCTGTGACATCACGTACCTCATGGCATTTTGGGTTTGCGTTTCTGACACCGATGCGAAATTGAACATTTATTTAATTTAAAAACATTTGTTCAAGACTCTAATGTAAAACTTAAGATTTTTTCAATAATTAGATCACATTTTGTGAAAAATTTAGACCCACATTAAAATATGTTCAAATTTTGCGATAAGCCTCTAGTACATTAGAGATATTTATGCTTATTCTTTCCTCGTGGATAAAGAAGTTATTATGTCGACCAAATTAAATCAGAAACAATCCGTCTCAGAGAAAAGCGTATTATCCGAGGAAATTGACTATTCAAGCTACAGCTACCCAGGAAATAGCATGAGTGAAGAAGAACTAATGGCCCGCATTGCCTGGTTTTACTATCACGATGGTCTGACGCAAGGAGACATCGGTGAATTACTCGGCCTCAGTCGCCTGAAAGTCTCCCGTCTGTTAGAGAAAGGACGGCAATCTGGCGTTATCCGCGTTCAGATCAATTCACGTTATGAAGGGTGTTTGGAGTTGGAAAATGCTTTGCAAAAACGCTTTAATCTCAAACAGGTTCGCGTATTACCTACCCTTGATGGCATGAATCTGAATGCCCGTCTTGGTATCGGAGCCGCTCACCTGTTAATGGCGCTGATTGAACCTCACCAGCTATTAGCAATTGGATTTGGTGAAACGCCGATGTGTACTTTGCAGCACCTGAGCGGTTTTATCTCATCACAACAAATTCGGTTGGTGACGCTGTCAGGCGGTGTTGGTCCTTATATGACGGGTATCGGCCAGCTTGATGCAGCCTGTCCTGTCAGCATTATTCCGGCACCACTGCGAGCCTCTACCCATCAAGTCGCGGCGACATTTCGCGAAGAGCGCAGTGTACGGGACGTGATTTTGGCAGCTTGTGCGGCCGATACTGCCATCGTCGGTATCGGCGCCATCAAACAGAAGCAACATGCAACTATCATGCGTTCCGGCTACATCAGCGATGGTGAA
Organism: Xenorhabdus griffiniae; assembly: GCF_015163655.1. Classification (GTDB taxonomy): domain Bacteria; phylum Pseudomonadota; class Gammaproteobacteria; order Enterobacterales; family Enterobacteriaceae; genus Xenorhabdus; species Xenorhabdus griffiniae. Next base: position 38,248 of record NZ_JADEUF010000022.1, read on the forward strand.
CAATTGATGTTTGGCCGCAAAGGTGCTATCGGTGACATTCTTGGTTACTTCTTCAATATGGAAGGTGAGCTGATCAGCGACATTGATATCCATCAGGAACTGATCGGCATTTCATTGCCAGAAATGAAAACCATTCCTAATGTCATTGGAGTAGCAGGCGGCATTGAAAAAGCAGATGCTATCGTTGCTGCACTGAAAGGGGGTTACATTAATTCACTGGTGACAGAAGAACAGACCGCACAAGCTATGTTAATTTGATCGACGAATAATCTCTATCCATCCCCTGTGCCATATCGAATAAAAAGAAGATAACAACAGACGAGGATAGTATCATGAATCAACGCGCTCATGCTCACCCATCAAGGAAGTATTTGATGGCGCTTGATGCAGGAACTGGCAGTATCCGTGCAGTTATATTTGATCTCGAAGGGAATCAGGTTGCCGTTGGACAAGCTGAATGGATACACCATCCCGTACCGAATGTTGCGGGTTCAATGGAATTTGATCTGAAAAATAACTGGCAACTGGCCTGCCAATGTATTCAACAGGCGCTGCAAAAGGCGGAACTGCCTGCCAATGCGATTCAAGGCGTTGCTGCCTGTTCAATGCGGGAAGGTATTGTCCTTTATAATCGTGACGGCGATCCTATCTGGGCGTGCGCCAACGTAGATGCCCGCTCCAGTCATGAAGTCAGCGAACTGAAAGCGCTTTACAATAATACCTTTGAATATGACGTCTACCGCTATTCCGGCCAAACATTGGCATTAGGAGCCATGCCACGCCTGCTTTGGCTAGCGCATCATCGTCCTGATATCTATCAACAAGCCAGTACCTTAACCATGATCAGTGATTGGCTGGCTTATATGCTAAGTGGCGAACTGGCGGTTGATCCCTCTAACGCGGGCACAACGGGAATGCTGGATTTAGCCAGCCGCGATTGGCGCCCAAGCCTGTTGGAAATGGCAGGATTGCGTGCTGATATCCTCTCTCCTGTCAAAGAAACAGGCACCTTGCTCGGCTATATTACGGAAAAAGCCGCAGCAGAATGCGGCCTGAACAGTGGCACTCCCGTGATTATGGGCGGTGGCGATGTGCAACTCGGCTGTCTTGGCATTGGTGTCGTCAAACCTGCCCAAACTGCGGTACTCGGCGGAACATTCTGGCAGCAAGTCGTCAACCTGCCTGAACCCATCACCGATCCAAACATGAATATCCGCATCAATCCGCACGTTATCCCCGGCATGGCACAGGCAGAATCCATCAGTTTCTTCACCGGCCTCACCATGCGTTGGTTCCGCGATGCTTTTTGCGCAGAAGAAAAACTGCTGGCGGAACGACTGGGCGTTGATGCCTACAATCTGCTGGAAGATATGGCGGCACGAGTTCCTGCCGGTGCCTATGGTGTCATGCCGATTTTCTCCGATGTTATGCGCTTTAAATCGTGGTACCACGCTGCCCCATCTTTCCTCAATCTCTCGATTGATCCGGAAAAATGCAACAAAGCAACACTATTCCGGGCATTGGAAGAAAACGCCGCTATCGTCTCGGCGTGTAATCTCGATATGGTTTCGACCTTCTCTGGTGTCCAGGCAGAATCGCTGGTCTTCGCAGGTGGTGGCTCAAAAGGCAAACTCTGGAGCCAAATTCTGTCTGACGTTACGGGACTGCCTGTCCGCGTACCTGTGGTAAAAGAAGCAACAGCATTGGGTTGTGCCATTGCGGCAGGGGTTGGTGTTGGATTGTATGATTCCATGCCCGCAACAGGAGAAAGATTGGTACGTTGGGAGCGAGAATATCAACCGAATTTAAGCCACCGTGAAATTTACCAAAAAGCGAAAAAAGACTGGCAGGCGGTATATGCAGACCAACTGCATCTGGTGGATGATGGGCTGACGACGTCATTGTGGAAGGCACCGGGGCTGTAATTTTTGATTGGCCTCTTTAGTAATTAGAGGCCAATTTTGGTAAGCATATTCGATAAACGTGGCTCTGAACTAGTAACATTTACCTCATAGTCACAAACTCTTCCGCCGCCGTCGGATGGATAGCAACCGTATTATCAAAATCCTTCTTCGTTGCTCCCATTTTCAGCGCAACCGCAAAACCTTGCAGTATTTCATCCATTCCAAAGCCAATACCGTGAATACCAACTATCTTCTCATTGGCTCCTACACAAACCAGCTTCATACGGCATGGCTGACGGTGCTGCGTCACTGCGGTGTACATTGCGGTGAATGACGATGTATAAACCTTAACCTGATCTTCGCCATACTGAGCCTTTGCCTGTAGTTCCGTCAGACCTACCGTACCAATTGGCGGATGGCTAAATACCACTGTAGGTATATTGGTGTAATCCAGATGTTCATCAGGTTTGTTATTAAACAGACGTTCTGACAAACGACGCCCTGCTGCTACCGCAACGGGTGTCAATTCCACCGCGCCCGTGTTATCACCCACTGCATAAATACCGTTAACATTAGTATTCTGATACTTATCGACCTGGATATAGCCTTTTTCATTCAGTTCAACACCTGTTACGGCCAGATTCAGCTTATCGGTCATTGGCTCACGCCCAATCGCCCAGATCAGCGTATCAACAACTTGCTCCCGACCATCCTGCAATTTAACAGTCAGACTACCATCACTATTTTTCATCACAGACTGTAATATTGCTTCTGTATGCAGTATTGGCCCTTCAGTTTTGATGACTTCTAACAGTGTTTCCACAATCATGGGATCAAAAGAACGCAGAGGTGCGTGCTTACGGACAAACAGATGTGTTTCGCTACCCAGTGCATTCAAAACACCTGCGATTTCAACAGCAATATAGCCAGCACCGACCACAGCAACACGCTTCGGCATTTCATTTAGTTCGAAGAAACCATCTGAATCAATACCATATTCAGCACCGGGAATATCTGGACGTACAGGGCGACCACCTGTCGCGATCAGGATATGGTCGGCCGTGATTTTTTCGCCATTAACCTCAACAGTATGTACATCAATAAAACGGGCGAATCCTTGAATAACATCGACCTTATTGTTATTCAATACGCGTTCATATGACTGATGAATACGATCAATATAAGCCGTACGGCTAGCAATGAGTTTTTTCCAGTCAAAATGATTGACGGTAGTATCAAAACCATAATCGGGGCCATATTGATGAATAGATTCCGCAATTTGAGCAGCGTGCCACATCACTTTCTTTGGTACACAGCCCACATTAACACATGTTCCACCTAATGCTTTTGCTTCAATCAGGGCACATTTTTGCCCATACATGGCTGCACGGTTAATAGAAGCAATCCCGCCACTGCCACCACCAATTGCAATATAATAGTAATGTTTACTCATCTTAGGTCACTTCCGTCTAATCAATTAAGTTACTGCTAAAGTTCAGCCTGACGTCATTGTTACAAAAAATTATCACTCACAGTGGACGATTCTGACTCTTATTGCCATAGGCCACGGCTATCAAATGATATCGTGTCACAGTTTATTCAGAGGTCATCAAACTCTTAATAACGACGCCACGCTGAACCTTTACCTTATTCAGGGACAATCCACTCTACTGATGTATGTCCTGTGCCTTCAGGAACCAATATCTGATGCAACCACGGTAACACGACCTTCATCTGCTGTTCTAATTTCCACGGTGGATTAATGACGATCATGCCTGATGCCGTCATACCCCGTTGATCACTGTCAGGACGCACACCAAGTTCAATTTGTAAAATCTTACGAATACCCGTGGCTTCCAGTCCCTTTACCAAACGTTTAATCTGCTGACGAAGAACAACGGGATACCACAGAGCATAAGTACCAGTAGCAAAGCGCTTATACCCTTCCTGAATACCCTGGACGACATTCAGATAATCCGATTTCAATTCATAAGGCGGATCAATCAGTACAAACCCACGACGGCTTTTTGGTGGTAGTTTTGATTTCAACTGCTGGAAACCATCTTCCCGCAGGACACGAGCACGTCTGTCGCGGGAAAATTCCGTACGTAACAGGGGAAAATCGCTGGGATGCAATTCACTCAGATTAAGCTCATCATGCTCCCGCAATAAGTGGCTGGCAATCAGCGGAGAACCTGGATAATAACGTAAAGTGCCTTGTGGATTCAGCGCCTTCACAGCATCCATATACGCCACCAATTCTTCGGGGATATCATCACGCTGCCAAATACGGGCAATACCTTCCAGATACTCTCCCGTACGCTCGGCATGTTCCCCACTCAAGTGATAGCGGCCTGCGCCAGAGTGAGTATCCAGATACAGAAAAGGTTTTTCTTTAACTTTAAGCGACTCAATAATCAGGCTTTGTACTACGTGCTTTAACACGTCAGCGTGGTTGCCGGCATGGAAGCTGTGGCGATAACTTAACATTAATTTATTTCCTATTGATTTTTAATAAGTTTTAGTTTCACATAAGGCGAATAAATCAATTTATTACCCCACGAATTACCCCACAAGTCATTGCACAGGCACTAAAACACGACGAAGCATAGTAACAAAGTAAGTGCTGTCATCGCATCTTAAAAAGAGTCAATGTAGTCGAAAAGAGCTGATTTTCTTGCTTGGATAATAAAAACCTCCGATGATTCTTTTTCATCATTAAGAGCAATGTTAATCTGTATTTTTATTTTTTTATATACCAATCTAACTTCAAGATGCGTGTGATATCTCCCCGCGAAGCGGGGAAATATCAGGTTTCATATCGTGTTGTAAATTGCAGCTTGAAGTTTAATGCGTATAGCAACCATAATACAACACCCTGATGCATTATATTATATTGTTATTGTTTTTTGATATTTATGTTACC
>NZ_JADEUF010000220.1 GCF_015163655.1 Xenorhabdus griffiniae
TAATTGGTGTGCCTGATTAGAGTTATATATCAAGTGCCTATAATGATGATGGGTATATATGTTTGGCTAAATTATATGGATTCCAAGGTGAAAAAATGAATATTGAAAATAATATGATAAAATTATCAGCCTCTTGCCTGCCAGGAAAACTTTGTGTATCTATACCGGATAATTCAGATATTATTATTGGCCAATCTGTTTATCTGACAGTGTCACTTATAGCAGATCCGAAAATAATAGAAAATATTCAAAGTATTTCAATAAAAAATGATCCAACGGTGATTGAAGTGATGCGTCATGTTGATTGGACACCCACAAAAGATAAAACAGGAGGTAGTGCGATATTTCTGCTGAATGTTAAGAGTAATATTTTGCCAAAAAAATTAATAAATTATAATGTTCATGCGGTTTCATATTCAGGCTTAGATGTACCAGAGGTGACATCATTAAATATCACCTATACAGCAAAGACATTTAGCCCTTATAAAACCATCTCACTTGAACATAATAAAAATTATTTGGTAACACCAACCATTGATAATAATATTGATGATCCCAGTAGTGAATATATTTTAATGAGTTCGATAATTACTGGAGATGATGGTGAACCATTGAAAAATGTTGCCGTGACTATTTCTTCTTCACAACCCAAGAAATTAAATCTAGTTGTTTTTGCTACAGATGATAAATCACCTCAACCTATTGCGCTTCAATCCTATAATAAAATTGATTTTATTACTGTCTATTCTGATTCAAAAGGAGAAATTAGATTCCGTATCTATCCCATAAAATATACACAAATCAGGCTTGATTTGACAACAGCAATACTTAATGTTACTGGATTTACGCAAGCTTATACTCTGTATGTTATTAATTCTCCTCATAATCTCCCATTTGAACTAGGTAGTCCAACGATACAAGAAATGGGAGAAGGTAATATAATTAAGCAGGATTTAACTTCTTCTTCAAAATATTTTCATGCGCAAATACCAGCTTATCAACCTATTTATGCGACAGATGGGATCCTGTTTTTTATAAGAAGTGGCTCACACGATGAACCAAAGTTACTTGAACCTATATATAAGGTTAATAATGTTAATGAGTTGCCAGGTAAGGCTTTTAGCTTGTCATACAGTGACTTACCCATTAACGAACGGGGCGAATTTTATTATCTTATTTCTCCTATAGAAGGTAGAGTAAGGAAGTCTTATCCAATTACATTAGAATATGTTGGTAACGACTCATCTAACAACGAAGTCTACGATAAAGTTAAAGTATATACCAGCCATGCAACACTTCCCATTGATGTATATAGTGAAGAAAATGAAACCTTTGAGTGGCATGGCATTATCCTAAGTATGATAAATCGTAACAAAAAATCTGGTCAAAGTGCTAAGGGGGTGACAGGGTTATATGTAGTGATTATGGGAACGAATGATCAAAATAATAAAAATCTACCACAACTCGGTAGCACGGGATATTTGAATGTTTATATCAAAACCCCAACATCCAGAAATACTCATAAAAGTTATCAGTTTTCGTTATCTACTGCTGATTCTGGAAAACAAACCGGCCATGTTGTAGTTAATATCCCATACTGTGACATTAACCGCGCTGGGCCTTCATTCTCCAAAGGGTTAGGGACACTTTCTTTTGATTACTATATCGAAAATAGCGATGGTTCTAAAACGTATAGTAAAAAATGGACTACTCAAATTAATACCGTATTACCAAACCAGGCTCATGATGATAATGATGGATGTGATCCTTTATAAAAAAACTGTCAACTATTGTATTTTGATATAATAAAAAATCTTTGAGATAAGGAAATGATATGAAAAATAATCTATCAATCGATGAAAGATCTATATCAATATATTTTGAAAAAGAATTCTTGCAAATATTAGATTATGATAGCACTCCACCTAATGGTGATTGTATTAAGGCAATTGCATTAGTCAGAAATAAAGAAGGAAAACCATTACCGAATGTTTCCGTTGATATCCTTGAGAAAAAAGGTGCTTATTTTGGATTGGTTAGTATTTATCATTCCGATAAAGAAAAACCTGTCGAAATTAAAAGCCTTTCTTCTGATCAGAAATACTTTTCTATCACTTCAGATAAAAATGGAGAGTTAATTTTTTATATTTATCCTAAAAAATCAACTTCAGTAATATTTCAAGTTGATTCTATAATAT
>NZ_JADEUF010000221.1 GCF_015163655.1 Xenorhabdus griffiniae
CCTGAGTGAAACGTTTAACCCCTTTATGGGTGGTAAACGCGGTTTTAGCACAAATCAGCCGGCCCTTCAGGGCATGGCCCGCTTTTTTAGCCCCCTGTTTTGCGCCCGCCAGCACCGCCTGCCGGCCGGTTTGGGTCAGCAGCTTACCCAGCCCTTTGCCCATGCCCCGCGTCGGCGGCACTAAAAATTCCACGGCAATCAGCAACGCCCGTTGCCAGCCAGAAAATTCTTCCGCGATGTCCAGATAGGTGCCCTGACCGCTGCCGATAAAGACTTTACTGGCGCCACTCTTGATGGTGGCGCCACAGGCCAGCTTGTCACCGACACGCGCCGCCGGCTGACCGTTGATAAACACGGATTCACTGCCCTGCGCGATCAGCGGGGGCGGATGCTTGCTGCAGGCGGCTAAATCCACGGTGGTCCGGGCCGCCGGCTTACCCTCAATGATAACATTCGGTGAACCCTGGCTTATTGCGCCATCCGGTGGCCCGATGCTGTCTATCATATTGGTGACCGCCGCACTGACATCGCTGATAAACCCGCCCAGTGCCATCGTCCCCGCCGTGCCGAGTGCCAATACCGCCGCGGTGGCCAGCCCGCCGGTCCCGACAATCACGGCAGAAGCGGCGGCAAACACGGCCGCCCCAATCAAAGCCCCGACGACAACCCCCGCCAGCGCACCCAGAAAACTCGAATGCTGAATAATATCGCCCTCACGCGCCGCCGCCGGACCACGGGGCTGTGACGGTGGCATGACCCTGCCTACCGCGTGGGTGGCCCCCACACGGGCAATCCGTGTGACAATATCGTCACCCAGTCCCATGATGACCTCCTGTCACGCTGCCTGAAAACTGGTGATAACCGCCAGTAACGCGGTTCGCTGCCCTTCCTCAAACGGTTGCGGTGACGTCAGGTTAAACGCCAGCAACTGGCTGCCCCGGATTTGCAACACCACCGTCTGGTGCATTTCCCCTTCCGGGCTTTGCCACTGGTAATCCAGCCGCCACGCGGTGTCACCACTGAGGTCTATTTGCTGCCGCTGATGCTCCTGATACCCCGGCAGGTGGGTGACAAACTGTGCCAGTGTCTGTTCATAATACGCCTGGCGGTCGGCGCCGGCCGGCACCGGCGTACGGTTAATCACCAGATTGACACCGCTGTCATCCGGTAACACAAACACGTGCATCGATTCATCACGCCAGCCGGCAGGAAGCGTCAGGGTGCCTTCGTTCATTTGGTAGAGGTGGGTGCTCATAATTGTCCTTTTTACTTTTTTTACCTAATTTGCTCTTCAATCCGCTGCAAAAATCGGGCTGAGCGGGTTGCAGTCTGTTGTTGGCCGGCCCGGCATCAGTTCAGGGTGATGACCTCTTTTCCGTTCACAATGACGGTATTACCGGTAATATGGATATTGCCGTCGGCATCAATCGAGATACTCCCTTTGGTGTTGCCGAGGGTGATACCGCTCTCGGTGGACTGAAGGGTAATTTGTCCTTTGGCACTGAGTACGCTGGTTTTTTCCACGGTGACCTGCCGGGTCCCGATGCTGCTCACTTCCATGCCGACGACTTCTTTATGCCGGTCAGCCCGCACGCTGAGCACCTGATGGTGTCCGACACTTTCGGTATGGTCGTGCATCACGCGGGTACTGCGGTCATTCAGTACGGTGGTATCCATGTCCCGCTGCGCATGCAATGCCAGCCGCTCGCTGCCTTTCGCATCCTCAAACAGCAGCTCGTTATAGCCCTCACCCTTGTGGGTTTTGGAGCGGAAGGCCATCTGGGTTTTGCTGCCCGGCAGCCCGCCCGGCGGGATATTGCTGGCATGGTAGGTGCGGCCGGTGACAATCGGTTGATCCGGATCACCGTGCAGAAAATCCACCACCACTTCCTGACCGATACGCGGGATCGCCAGCATCCCCCAGCCCTGACCGGCCCACGGTTGGGTGACGCGTATCCAGCAGGAGCTCTGGTCATCACTCTTGCCGTAGCGATCCCACGGGAACTGCAGGCGCACCCGCCCGTACGCGTCGCAGAAGATTTCTTCGCCGGCCGGCCCCACGACCTTGGCGATTTGCGGGCCGTCGATGACCGGTTTGGGCAGTGGCGTCGGGCGCCAGTGCTGGTTATGGCGGATAAAGTGGA
>NZ_JADEUF010000222.1 GCF_015163655.1 Xenorhabdus griffiniae
ATATATGTGGCAGCTAATCAAAAAAGTTAAGATTTTTTTGAATGCCGCTTCAGCAACCACATGGAAAGGAATAGGAAATATGAAACTCTCATGATTATGAAAAGTTATATATAATTCACATAATAACTATATGATGGCGTCACCCTATAAAGGCAAGGCGTCGTGTGAAACCGTCAACCGGGTGTTACTGATGCTGCGAATAACCGGCTGGTTGAGTTTATGTAAGCGCATCCGTGATGAACACAGACGAGTGCGGGGCAATATCTATGCGCAACACGATGAGCCGCTGACCTGCCGTGATGCCGAAATTCTAGACCCGCACTGGCTGGATACCGTGGCGGAAGCCTGTCGCAGCAAAAACCGCACTGCCAGCCAGACGGCCCGGGATATTTGACCGCGTTTTCGGGCAGATATCAGCGGATGGAGATCAATCACATATATAATAAACATGTCAGAGAATATGATGTGGTACATAATTCCGCCATAACACAGCCCCGTTTCCTGTCCAGGGTGGGGGTGTCAGTTCTCTGTTCAACCAGAATAATATTTTTCGTTGTACCTGTGGGTGGTCTTTGTTTCTGTAGATCCACCTTAACTCTCTGGCTGTCACGTTTGTTTCAAGATCCGGATTCCCCGGATAGGGTTTTTTATTCACGACATATTCCATATTGATACCATCGAGGAGGAAATGAATATGCATATTTTCAGTCAACGCATTATTACCCAAGGTAACCCATGATAATGCGCCTTTACACTTTCTGCCTGAGATTCGGGAGTTGTTTTCATTCGGGTATGTGAGCGCAGTATGATATTTAGGATGGTCTGCTAAATAAGAAATAAAATTCTGAAAATACAGTATATTTTTTGGTAACGTCATATTATAAAATCGACATCTCCCTGTTGTTGATAGTTCCACTTCCCGTGGAACGACATATTGATCAATGGTTACTGCCTGAACATCAAATGCATCCAGATTTATTTTAAGGTGTAAAAAATCGGCGTATCTGGCTATTTCACGACGTAAGCCATAAATTAAATCACCGGGAGCAAACTCTTGATTGAAATAAACAGTGGGAGGTAACATTTTTCTTTCCTCATAGTTCTGATTAATTCAGATAGTGTACTCCTTTGCTTTATGCTCGTGTAAATAAATATCCGCCATGTCGGCACTGCTAATGGCACATTCCTGAGCTGCGCGATCAATGCGTTAAATGGTCCGAGTGATAATCCGGTCTATGTGCATTTTTGATATTACCGTGGTCGGCAAGGAGACTACCAGTCTGGTTAGTCGTTGCCAGAAGGCTGTTGACGAGGAAAAAAAGTGTTGCTGGGGTTTACCTTAAGCAACCCGTCAACCGATATTTTTACCCTGAAACGGAGGGATCGCTATTCAACGGAAGTGGTGGTGAGTGTCAATGGCACAATGCAGATGCTGGGAAGCCGTGGCGAGGCAAAACAGGCGGTGGCTCAGCAGACTGGGTATAAGCAGCATCGAAGCTACAGTCTTCTTTGTGGGTTTTGGTTTTAAACGTGGTGCGGGTCTTCGGGTCTTCGCGGCGGGTAAATATAGCGGCGGACGGTTGACGGCGTTATAGACACTGCCGGTCACTATCGGTCGGTCAATATCGCCGTTAAGGTAAGAAACAATCACTTCCGGCCCGACCACTGTGGCACTCTCATCCCCATCCGCCAGGGGCTTGTCATGAAATGGCGGTCGCCAGTCGGCATAGCCATCGATAAAGCTGAAGTCATTGCTGAGTGTGGTGCCCTCGCCGCCATTGTCACCCAGTGCCTGCGGGCAGCGACTCTGATGGTTGATCCCGACAATCTGCCAGCAGGTATTGAGCGGGGCATGAGGATGGGCGGCAATGTTGAAAATTTGCCCCGGCATCAGTTTGATGCAGTTACTTTGCCCGTTGCCGGTCTGCATCTGGTTTTTTTCAAATCAGAAGATAATGCTTTCTTCACGTATGGTTATAATACGTGTAGCATGTAGGCATAGAAAAATAAGTGCGCGGGATTATAATTTTCATCGTCAACCTGACATAATATTCAATTTCCATGTCAGCG
>NZ_JADEUF010000223.1 GCF_015163655.1 Xenorhabdus griffiniae
AATCAGCCATCCCTCTACTAGTTGATTGATTTTTGGCTGATCTAGCAGCTTACCTTAACTATCAACCTATTACTTTTAACCAACTCACAGGGGTAACCATCGTTCACCCCAAGGACGCCCATTGTTCAAATGGGGTGGAATATGAAGATGAAAGAAAATCCTGATACCTGGGTACATATCAGTGACTGGCTCTTATCGGTCAAAGAGCAAGGCATCTGGGCAACCCTCGCTGGAACAATGGCGTTCTTCCGAGGTCGCTACAACGGGGGCGGCTGGGTAAAGGTATCAATCGATGCCTTTATGTGTGCCATGTTCGCCTGGTTCATTCGTGATGTATTAAATCTGTTCGGTCTGAATCCTGACTTGGCCTACATCGGCAGTGTGGTGATTGGCTACTTGGGTACAGACTTCATTGGCCAACTGCTGCGTAAGATGGCAGAGAAAAGGGCGGGGGTAAAAATTGACGAGCCAAAACAGTGAGTCAGTATTTGGTGTGAGCTTTTCTTACATGGTAGAGCTTCTACATCAAAATCGTCGTCGCTGGTTGTTGCGTAAATGGCGTGGCTATTGGAATGAAGACAGGGACATTCGAGAGCAAGTTCGCTACTCCAAGTACCTACGCGCTTTATTTAATTTTGAGAGTCGTTATCGGGTTATCAAGTTGTTCGTAAGGGCTGACCAAGAAAGGGGAAAAATCTGATGAGAGGCATTCGTAATAACAATCCGGGCAATATCCGCCACGGCGCTGGCTGGCAGGGACTGTGCAGCAGGCAGACGGATAAGTCATTCTGTCAGTTTATCGCACCAGAATATGGTATTCGGGCGATGCTCAAAATCCTGCGCAATTACGTGAAACTCTATGATGACAGGACCATCCGCCAGTTTATTTCCCGCTGGGCACCCCCGAATGAAAATGACACCGAGAGTTACATTGCCTATGTCAGCGATATGGTGGATATCTCTCGCGATGCGGTGATTGATGTTAACAATCAGGACGTCATGACAGCATTAGTCAAGGCGATGATCTACATGGAGAACGGCAAGCAGCCTTATTCCGATGATGTTTTCACACGGGCGTTTGAGATGCTATGAACTGGAAATTACAGGTCTATTCAATAGTTGGCGTTGTGCTGCTGGGTTATATCTGTAATTACCTCATTGACAGATATATTGAGGTGCGGGATGAAAATGAATCACTGAAACAGCAGAACCAGCACCAGCAGTCCATCACCGACAACGCCTACCACTCTATCAGGTTATTCCATGACATCTCACGAATTAATAGCGAAAACCGGCAGCGGTCAGCCGTGGATTCTGAGAAAACTCAGGCCGCCATCAAAACTATTGTTGTTAATCATGATTGCGCCGCTCGCACTGTGCCTGATGGGGCTGTTAGCCGGTTGCAGCAGCACGCGAACCGAATACGTTCCGGTGCCGCCGATACCGATTCCGGCGCATCTGCTCGCTGATTGTCAGCCACCTGTAATACCGGACAAAATGACATGGGTTGACAGTCTGATTTTGAATGAGCAACTGTTGACAGTCATTGAGCAATGCAATCTGGATAAACGGGCGATACGGGAAATTGAAGAAAAACAAAACCCAGTTCCTCGGATTGAGAGAGTGGGCGAATACTGAATGTAGGAGTAATAATGGAAAACCAACACCGTAAGATCACGGGGTATCGTGAATTATCCCAAGATGAAATTGATTGCATGAATAAGATTAAAGCGAAAAGTGCAGAATTAGGTCAGCTCTATGATTATCTTGTAGCGACACATACACAAACAGGAAACCACCAAATTGATATGCGTTGGCTGAACGAAGGGCGAACTGAACTGCAAAAGGGCATTATGTGTTGGGTTCGTGCCGTGGCTCAACCAACTACATTCTGATTGAGTGTGGGAGAGCACAGTAATGACAGACAAACTCAAACCGTGCCCGTTTTGTAGTGGTTCAGATACGGCTGTTAATTCATATTCAAATGACACGTGGTTTTTTGTGCAATGTACTGACTGTGG
>NZ_JADEUF010000224.1 GCF_015163655.1 Xenorhabdus griffiniae
GTAAGCGGCCAATTAACCCGTGTAATTTACCTCATATCACTGATACTCACGTTCCACGGCAGTAGATCATGCAGAGGATCATCGGCTTGACGTTTGGGGAGTTCCGTAAAAATATGCCGGAAGTAAAAATACGGATTGAGATCATTGGCCCGGCAGGTCATCACCAGACTGTAGAGGTTAGCACTGGCAAACGCGCCGGCAGCGGACGTGGAAAAAATCCAATTTTTGCGCCCCGTGGTGAACGGCCGGATATCCCGCTCCGTGACATTATTATCAATGCTGATCTGCCCGTCCTCCAGATAGACAAGCAGTTTCGGCCACTGGTTCAGGGTATAGCTGATCGCCGTACCGATGGCACTTTTCGGCAAGGCTGTCTGGCTGGCCTCGGTTAGCCAGTCATGGAAATTTTTGAGTATCGGTGTGGCTTTTTCCTGCCGTAATCGTCGTCGGTCATCCGGGCTGAGTAACCGGGCTTCCCGCTCGACAGCGTACAGTTTAGCGATAAATGTCAGGGCCTGCTCAGCCCGCCCGGCTTTTTTCCCCGGTTGCACTTTCTGGGCATCGGTAAATTTGCGCCGGGCATGTGCCATGCACCCGGCGTGTTTAACCGATTTCAGCGTATCGTAAGCGGCGTAGCCATCCGTCAGCAGATAGCCCGCATAATCGCCTAAAAAATCGGCGACGCAACGCCCGCTGCGGCTCGGCTGGTAGTCGAAAATCACCACCGGCTGCGTCGCGAATTCACCGCTGCGATACACCCACATGTAGGATTGGCTTTGCGCCGGTCGATCCGCTTCGTTGAGTACCTGTACCGGCGTTTCATCCGCACAAATCAGCGATCCATTAAGCAGGTGAGTCCGCATCAGCCTGACCAGCACATGGACCTGGCGACCGAGCTGCACACACCAGTTCGCCAGCGTGCTGCGGCTGATCTCAATACCGGAACGCGCTAATATATCGGCCTGCCGATACAAAGGCAGTGCATCAACGTATTTGGCGGTGACAATCGCGGCCTGCGTATCCGGGCTGGCAATCGTTCGGGGCAACAGGCTGGGCGGCGGTGGAGCGGTGATAATTTTGCTCTGCGTTTCGGTTTTTTCACACTGCCGGCAGGTGTATTTCGTGCGTTCATGACGAATGACGCTGACTTTCTGTGGGATGATTTTCAGGGTTTCTGAGGTTTCAACGCCACACGCATGCAACGGTTCACCGCAACAGTCGCAATGCGGTGCATTCAGGGTATGACGCTGGATTTCCCGTTCCAACCCGGCGGGCAGCGGCTGACGCCCTTTTTTGTGGTGCGCCGGCGGCGGTTTCGGTAGCGTATCCTGCTGTTCGGCCTCGTTGAACATGCCTTTGTCGGCTTTTTCGCTCTGTTTGCCAAAGCGTTTCGATTTGCTGAGATTGAGCTGTTCGAGCAGGTGTTGAATATGATGATCTTTTTCCTGAATTTCTGCCTGAAGCAGGCCGATAAGGGCTTTTAGCTGGTCAATATCATCAGGCAGGTCAGTCATCATTCAGGCTCTCAGGGAAAAACCTGAGTGTGACAACCTGACGGGATCGTGCAAATCTTCATGCAAGATCCGTGTGACTGATCACACTTTTAAATCGCGTAACGGCTGATGTGCACGGGGATGCGCTAACGCCAGACCGGATAATAGCCAGTTCAGTTGCGGGCGGGTAATGTGCACTGTGCCGTCAGCCACGGGTGCAGGCCACTGAAAGCGGCCTTTCTCGAGTCGGCGGTAGTAAAGCCAGAAGCCGTTGGTATCCCAGAACAGGATCTTGAGTTTGTCACGATGCCGGTTACAAAAGATAAACCCGGCGTCACTAAGCGGGTCTAATCCCAGCGCATCGACGACACTCGCCAGCCCGTCGATGGATTTTCGCATATCGGTCTGACCGGAAACCAGATAAAGGGTACTGACGGGTATCATTGTAGCGCCTCAATCCAGTGGCGTATCTGTGCGGTGGATAACTCAACCGGCAACTCAGCCCGAAGTC
>NZ_JADEUF010000225.1 GCF_015163655.1 Xenorhabdus griffiniae
ATAGCGACGACACCCGCACCATCAAGCAACAGTATCAGCGCCAGCAGGATCAGCTCAGTGAGATCAAGCTCAAGATGCGGGAGCTGATTGGGGATTATCAGGCAAGATAATGATAAAAAAGCCGGAAGATCTCCATGATCTTCCGGTTCTCTGATGGTTATTCTCTACTCAGAAGTAATTCTTTCCACTTTTCAAGATAACCTTTGAACTCTTCTATCGTTGAAATTTGTAGGCTTTCTTCGGTGTATTCATTAAAGATATCGACACCATCCGGTTTGATGGTAACAGTGTGGGCATTGCCTGTGCCTTCCCATTCTGGTAATTCACCATTTTTAACCGAGTCACATAATTCAAGATATTCATTTACCCCATTTAAACTGCCTTGAATATCATCTTTTAAAAACCAGGCTATTAGATGATGTTCAGTTTCAACTTCGGCACATGAATAACCATGTTCATCAATATAATATTTCATTTGTTATTTAACGCTCATAAACAGGGAATGCTGTATTAATATTTCCATTATTATCTAGATAACCACCAATTTTCACGCCGCTTGGTGATACTCCCTCCCATCTACTACCATCAATAGTGGCATTTTTATGCGCACCTTTAATTTCTGTTAGTACTTTTTGTCGATTCCAAGATTGAGGGAAAAACGTTGATTTAGGCCCTTTTTGTACCCACTGTCCAGTTTGAGGGTTAAATACTTCTACCTTTCCACGATAGACGCCTTGAGCATTCACAGGATCAGTGATTTCCGTAATTCGTGCTTTCCCTTGATGGCCTATACTCGCTTCATGATGGAAACCTACGGCATTTCCTCTTCGGTTTATTTCGCCATGGAAAACGTGATCAACATTAATTTTGGGTTTCGTACCCGGGCACGGCGTTAACCCTAAAGGATCTACCCAAGATGTTGGATTTTCCACATAAGCATAAGGGTTTGCCCCACCTAGCAGTCCCAACGGGTCCGGTGTCAAATACTGTCCCGCCACCGGCGAGTAATACCTGAACCGATTGTAGACTAACCCGCTCTCTTCATCCAGCCACTGGCCGGCAAATTGTAAGCCCGGATTGAAGTCGGCATTTTCACCCCGCATGCCCAGCCGCAGCCCATACAAACTTTGCGGCGGTTGGCGCCAAACCCGATGACCGGCTTCATCGAACAAGGCCAGTGGTTCCCCCGTTGGGGCACACACCGCATACTGGGTCTGGATTTTTCCGGCCAGTAATTCACAGCGGTTTTCCGGATCCGGGGTAAAAAACTGTACCTGCTGCGCCAGCAGCTGCCAGCCGTCGAACACCAGATGGCGGATACAGTGTAACCGGTTATGCCGGTACTCCCGGATTTCAGTGGGCACATCCCCGTCCCACAGGTAAGTCGTGCGCTGGCCTGACTGGTCACACACCTTTTCAGTGCGTCGCCCGAAAGCATCGTAGCGATAGGCCCACTGCTGGCCGCCCGGGGTCTGCACGCCAATCAACTGGTTCTGGCTGTTCCAGCGGAACTGGGTCAGTTGCGGGCGGTGGCCTTCCTGCCAGAGCTGCATGGCCGTCATGCGACCGGCATCGTCATATTCAAACAGGTGTTGACCGACCTGGCGTAACCGATGGCCTTTTTGGTAGAGCCGTTCCCCCTCAATCTCATTGAGTCCGTCAAAACGGCGGGCGGGGTAACCGCAGGCATCGTACTGATAATGTTCCCGCAACCGCTCGCCGTCACTGACTGACGTCACCTGCCCGTTGCCATTGACCACATAGCGCAGCCACTGCCGCTCATCATTGGCCGCCACCAGATTGAGCGCCGCATCGTAACGGTATTCCCGGTCCAGTCCCGCCAACGTGGGCTGCGGAATATCGGCTACCTCGTGGGCCTCAAAAAACTCGGTATTGCGCCCGGCACGCTGCGCGGTCAGTTGCCCCATCAGGGAATGTTCCTGACGC
>NZ_JADEUF010000226.1 GCF_015163655.1 Xenorhabdus griffiniae
GACTCGGTGTTGAAAATCGGTGGTAGGTGGTGCTGGTTGTGCTGGTTTTTTCTTGACTTTACTCACATACTTACCTTGATTCTCATTGGCGCATATTCGTCTACACACAACACATCTACGGTTATTTGTGTATCTCAAAATGTGTCCATGTGGACAGGGTTTACCGTAAAAATATTTACTCGGTTCCGTGGTCATGAGTTACCTCTTCAAACTCAGCTTCAAATACAGCAGCATGTTCTTGATCGATATCTGACTCGGCTTTTTCATCTAAAACGACGGCTTTCTGTATCTCTATGGATACAGGAAGATATTTGAATATTTTTCTAATGGCTGTTTTCTTTGCCATTTCCTCCCAATGAGTCGCCCACGGAGAGTATGTTTCGGCTAAATTTATTGATCCGTCTTTATTTGTCTTCACTGACTTACTTTGGGCTGCAACCTTGTTTATTTGCTGCCTAGACATTACCTCAAATTGAGTCCCTCCATCTTTTAATCTGGCAACGGCATAAACATGGGTGATGGGGGCGTCATCATTACCGCATGGGACATGTGTTAGCGTTTCATTCAGTCCATATTCGTAATGAAATTGGTCACCCTCTCGGACGGCTCTTGCTGAGATACTGATTATCTGACCGGATCGACGAGCTAAATCAATCATTCCTCGGTAACCAATAATCAACTGGACATCAATTCGCTCGGTAACCCAAGTTCCATCTGTATTGCGCTTATTTTTCTTAAATGGTAAGAGGTAAGCGTGCCCTAATGCGTTACCGGGCTCCAGACCTAATTGAGCGCACTGGACAACAGCTCCGATAAAGCTATCCCTGTCGCACAATCCCAAATCAGGATTTTTTCGAATTTCCGTTGTCACTATTCGGATCATTCGTTCCGCGGTTAAATGTTTTGGTAGTGCATTTGCTAACTGGTTTTTCATTCCCGGTAAGTTAATAAACTGAATTAGCTGTAGATCTTTTGTCTTTTCCTTGACTGCTGTTCCTTGCGTCTTTTGCAAATCAGCTTGCGCCAATGGCGGTGTATTAGTCATTTCTCAACTCCTTAGCATAGTGAGGTAGTGATAGCTCTCTAATACCCGGCCATTCATTTGATTTTAGGCACTGAGCATAGGTTGCTAGATTTCTCTGGTAGGCTGTACGCCCTGCCGACCTTGCTTGTTCGTTCATAACGTAGATCCTGACGGGATAACGCCCGCAATCCACTGTGGTACTGACAACCAGAAAAACGAATGTTGGAATTTCTCCTGTGAGTTCGTTGTATCCGTCCGAATAAAACGCATCCTGCACGTGATAACGGTAGTCGTAGAACGCCCTGTCAAACCTGTTCATGTCTGCTGCTGTTTTGACGTCTACTATCCAGTGGTGCGCCTCAATTAATTTATCCGGCCTGCTCCTACATAAAACTCCAGTTGCAGCATCTTCCCAATAGATGCTACTTTCCGCTCTGCCTGCTGCCTCTAGACACCATTTAGCGATCGGATGAGCTAACGTGCTGTCTCTCATTATTTTCAACTTCCGATGTTGTTCATAATCCATGATGATTTTCCCTGTGTCGGCGCATTCTTTTAGAAACTCTTGTTCTTCCTGCTTTCCTGCATTGGTGCGTCGATTGAATGGAGGCGCCTCAATGAACCTCTTGCTGAACTCATCCGGTTCCAATAATAGGCAATGCAACGCTGTTCCCATATCTAATGATTTGATTTTTTCCTCATCAATAGGAGCGCGCCGTTGCCATATCAGTTCGGCGGGGGATTGGTCGATTATGTCCAACTGCGACTTGCTCACCCCCTCGCCCTGATGATAATCCTCGTTGGAAATGTCATAATAGATACCGGGTTTCATGTAGTTCTTCCTCCACTGCTCGACACACATCAAATAGCCATTCGTTGTATTTTTCGATTAATTCATC
>NZ_JADEUF010000227.1 GCF_015163655.1 Xenorhabdus griffiniae
AATCCCCGTCGTCGGCAAGGCCACGCGGGTGGCGGACGCGCCCTGCTGAAGCAGTGACTGCCCTTGCTGTAGTGTCGTCATGTGTTTTTTCAATGACATCGGAAGTCTCCCTGATTAATGCCCGCCGTCCTGTGTCACGGCAGGCGTTTGATCTTTGGCCGGATGCGGCAGGTCATCAAAATCACGCACTTCCAGGTTGTTCATCGCGGCCCGCCAGGTCGCGGTGCCAAACATGCTGCTATTATGATTAAATTTGCTGGTATTATCGGCAAAAAAGTGGATTTATTGAGTGATTTGACACGCTCATTTACAATGGATGTATATCCAGTATTTATTTTGCGAGCCGCTTCGCAAAGGTGGATTTTGATGATGGAATGTTGTTCAGGGTGGCGATAAGGTAGGCAATGAAATCTGAACGCGGCTTTACCGTGCTGGACACACGATAAAACCGCTAACCACAACAACTAAAGTAGGTAGTTATTATGGCTAACGTGCATTCTAATGCAGATACCTGTATTTACAAAATTTCTCAACCAGAACGATATCAGAAAGTCGTTTACCGCCCCCAAGGTTCCAACCGTACAATCCCTGCCATTAACTTAAGCGGAAAATGGCTACTGGAAGCCGGATTTTCCATTCATGATCCGTTAAAAATCAGGGTGATGCCAGGCTGCCTTATCATTACTGCTCAAAATTTCCATGAACTGTGGCACTGCCTGAAAAGCCTCAATGAAGGTGAGTGGGATGATATCGCCGTCGCCCACTGGTTACAGCAATTTCCCGGCCAGTTAAATAAAATCGGGCTAAGGAAAAACACTTAATACTCTGTTTTTAATTGAAAAATAAATATTTCCTCTGATAAAAAATGAACCGTTTCCTGTCTTTTTTGCATTTTGGGAAGCGGTTCGCATTTCTGCCACGTTCAATAACACAAGGAATGTATTCATGGATCTTCATCTTTCATCGCCGCTTGCCGAACTGCCGGCATGTGTGATCAGTGGTGACACACTGCAAAAAATCGGCTTTACCGCCGATGCATTATTTCACATCACGCAATTTGCCAACGGGTTGATTTTGTCCCTGATTGAGCCAAAAACCGAACCTGACCTTGCCGCCTTGTTCCATAAAACCGAACTTGATCCCTATCAGGGCATCGACTGGGTACGCGATAATGGCGAGCTTTATCTGGCCGGTGACTGGCTAACAGAAAGCGGTTTGTTGGATCATCCTGTCATTGTTGACATCGTGTATGGCAGGATTGTCATCAGGACTGAATTGCCGCTATTGCTGGCCTGAGAGAATTATTCAAAATAAACCGGAATGGCTACAAGGAATTCCGGTTTATTTCATTTTTCGATTGATAAATCACATCTTAATAATGTCATTTCTCTTTTTTAAAGATGAATATTCAATAAACAAAGCGAGATAGCCCATTATTATTTTCCTCCTCAATCAGCTCTTTCAGAATTGAACAGAGACTAAGGTTTTCGGGAACATAAACAATACTGTTATATTCATAAGGCATCCACTCCATTGAAGCCATATCCTGACCATTTTTTAACAACCGGAGTTTATCCATCTCTTCCAATTGGGAAAGTAAACGTTCATTTGCTGTTTTGATGATCATTTTCTCCACATAATTTTTTGCTTTCCCTGAGCCGTTATAATAAGTTTCACGTATCGGTTTATATTCTTCGGGTAATTTATTATTCAGGGGTTCCAATAAATAGCGACGTAACTCTTGTCTTTTTTTTATCATCTGATCATAAACATATTGGTATACGGTTACTATATTATTTTTCTTAAGTTCATCAGAAAAACTATTTGCATCAGTGGTATAATCGGTCATCCGAAGACTGACTGCCTGTTCTTATGAAATTGAAATCGAATATCACCCTGTCTGAACCTGAACGT
>NZ_JADEUF010000228.1 GCF_015163655.1 Xenorhabdus griffiniae
GCTCTTTAACAATCTGGAACAAGCTGAAAATTTGAAACCGTCAGTGTTATGGAATGATAACATTGATGACACTCTCAACACTCCGACCGGAAGACTTCTTCGGGTTGTGAGGTTAAGCGACTAAGCGTACACGGTGGATGCCTAGGCAGTCAGAGGCGATGAAGGACGTGCTAATCTGCGAAAAGCGCCGGTGAGCTGATATGAAGCGCTATCAGCCGGCGATGTCCGAATGGGGAAACCCGGTGCAATCCGTTGCACCATCATTAACTGAATCCATAGGTTAATGAGGCGAACCGGGGGAACTGAAACATCTCAGTACCCCGAGGAAAAGAAATCAACCGAGATTCCCCCAGTAGCGGCGAGCGAACGGGGAGGAGCCCAGAACCAGCATCAGTGTGTGTCTCAGTGGAAGCGCCTGGAAAGG
This sequence comes from Xenorhabdus griffiniae, assembly GCF_015163655.1. Classification (GTDB taxonomy): domain Bacteria; phylum Pseudomonadota; class Gammaproteobacteria; order Enterobacterales; family Enterobacteriaceae; genus Xenorhabdus; species Xenorhabdus griffiniae. Next base: position 425 of record NZ_JADEUF010000228.1, read on the forward strand.
CGCACAGTAAAGGGTGATAGTCCCGTACACGAAGAGACACAGGCTGTGAGTTCGATGAGTAGGGCGGGACACGTGTTATCCTGTCTGAATATGGGGGGACCATCCTCCAAGGCTAAATACTCCTGACTGACCGATAGTGAACCAGTACCGTGAGGGAAAGGCGAAAAGAACCCCGGCGAGGGGAGTGAAAAAGAACCTGAAACCGTGTACGTACAAGCAGTGGGAGCCCTGATTTATCAGGGTGACTGCGTACCTTTTGTATAATGGGTCAGCGACTTATATTCTGTAGCAAGGTTAACCGCATAGGGGAGCCGCAGGGAAACCGAGTCTTAACGGGGCGTTAAGTTGCAGGGTATAGACCCGAAACCCGGTGATCTAGCCATGGGCAGGTTGAAGGTTGGGTAACACTAACTGGAGGACCGAACCGACTAATGTTGAAAAATTAGCGGATGACTTGTGGCTGGGGGTGAAAGGCCAATCAAACCGGGAGATAGCTGGTTCTCCCCGAAAGCTATTTAGGTAGCGCCTCGTGAAGTCATCTTCGGGGGTAGAGCACTGTTTCGGCTAGGGGGTCATCCCGACTTACCAACCCGATGCAAACTGCGAATACCGAAGAATGTTATCACGGGAGACACACGGCGGGTGCTAACGTCCGTCGTGAAGAGGGAAACAACCCAGACCGCCAGCTAAGGTCCCCAAGTCATGGTTAAGTGGGAAACGAAGTGGGAAGGCTCAGACAGCCAGGATGTTGGCTTAGAAGCAGCCATCATTTAAAGAAAGCGTAATAGCTCACTGGTCGAGTCGGCCTGCGCGGAAGATGTAACGGGGCTAAACCATGCACCGAAGCTGCGGCAGCGACACTCAGTGTCGTTGGGTAGGGGAGCGTTCTGTAAGCCGTTGAAGGTCCACTGTGAGGTGGGCTGGAGGTATCAGAAGTGCGAATGCTGACATAAGTAACGATAAAGCGGGTGAAAAACCCGCTCGCCGGAAGACCAAGGGTTCCTGTCCAACGTTAATCGGGGCAGGGTGAGTCGACCCCTAAGGCGAGGCTGAAAAGCGTAGTCGATGGGAAACAGGTTAATATTCCTGTACGGGCCCGAATTGCGATGGGGGGACGGAGAAGGCTAGGCAAGCCGGGCGACGGTCGTCCCGGTTTAAGTGTGTAGGTGGGCTGACCAGGCAAATCCGGTTAGCCCTAACACTGAGGCACGATGACGAGGCACTACGGTGCTGAAGTTGCTGATGCCCCGCTTCCAGGAAAAGCCCCTAAGCTTCAGATTCGGGTCCATCGTACCCCAAACCGACACAGGTGGTCAGGTAGAGAATACTCAGGCGCTTGAGAGAACTCGGGTGAAGGAACTAGGCAAAATGGTGCCGTAACTTCGGGAGAAGGCACGCTGGCGT
>NZ_JADEUF010000229.1 GCF_015163655.1 Xenorhabdus griffiniae
TTCCATTAGTAGAAAATATCATCACTTAGATTAATAATTAATTAAAGTCCCTAGAGATAAAAATATGCATAACACCTAAAAAGCGGGGGTATCATTATGCGCAACCATCAAAATAAATTAAATAAATCTGGTATCATCCCACCATCTTTATTGGAATACGTTGTTAAAATTTGCGGCCAAATCGACAAAGCGTACATATTGAAAACATTAGATCATGTTTACAATCTGATGAATAGCTCTGCTGAAATGGATGCATTAATTCATGGATATCAGCCAGGTTTTGATAATAAATTAAATAGAACTATTTACAATGCTGAATATAATGATCAATACCCAGGGAATAAATTAATTTTATGCGAGGGCATGGCTATGATTGATGATATTTCAGCCACTGGCGCTTATAATTATCTTGGTAAAACATATGAGTTTTATCAGAAAATTTTTGGCCGTAATTCAATTGATAACAAAGGTCTTAAATTAGTTGCTACTGTACATTACCAAAAAAACTATATGAATGCATTTTGGGATAATAATCAAATGGTCTTCGGTGATGGTTATGCACCTTATTTTAACTGTTTCACTTCCTGCATTGACATTACTGCGCATGAATTAACTCATGGAGTAACTGAAAGTGAAGCAAATCTTGACTATGCCTATCAATCGGGTGCATTAAACGAATCAATCTCAGATGTATTCGGTATTATGGTAAAACAGTATGCAAATAACCAAAAAGTTAATGAATCTGATTGGTTGATAGGCCAGGGAATATTTGGCCCAGCACTTAATCCGAACAATGACCCTAATGTTGCCTTACGCTCATTTAAAAATCCTGGATCAGCAAACCCAAAAGATAATCAAGTTAGTCATATGGATCAATATCAGGATTTATCCGTCAGAGATGATAACGGAGGTGTTCACAAATATTCTGGTATCCCTAATAAGGCATTCTATTTATTGGCAACCGAGTTGGGCGGGTATTCTTGGGAGCAAGCGGGAAAAATTTGGTATAATACATTATTGGACAAACGATTATCCCACAAAGCCAGCTTTGATGATTTTGCACAGCTAACCATTGATAATGCTAACAAATTATTTGGCAAGAACATTTCAGATATTGTGACTCATTCATGGAAACAAGTCGGAACTTTACTCTAAAAGTTGTAATATCCCTCTAATCATTCAAGACCAGGGAAGGTCTTGATGACTTTCATATATACGTATTAAACCTCAAGTTGCAATTTACAACACGATGTGAAGCCTGATTTCTTCCCGCAAAGCGGGGAGAAGTCACACGCATCTTGGAGTTAAATTAGTATATTTATCTTTAATTTAATTAAACTAATCATCTTATCCCTTTAGGCTATATCATAAAAAGTCATATCATAAAAAAATTTACATTTTTAGTAGTGACTAACATGGTTAGTTTGGCTACTATTTAGATTAGACCAAATATACACCAACACCATAACATACATATAAAATAGGGCATTATCATGATTGACAATAGAGCAAGAAAACAAAATATCATCCCCCCTTATTTATTAGAATATATTGCAAAAAACTGTGATGCTAATGATGAGAAGTATGTTTTGAAAACCTTAGATCATGTTAATAAACTCATGAAGCAATCAACCAAAGAAGACACCTTAGACTCTGAAAATAATCCTTTATTATATAAAAATAGAAAAAATCCTGAGCCAGAAGATAGCTATTAATTACCAGGAAAGTAACGTTAGTCTCTGATTTATATATTTTTTAACATAATAAAAAAACTAAATTATTAAAAACCATTTTTACACTAAACCTATT
>NZ_JADEUF010000023.1 GCF_015163655.1 Xenorhabdus griffiniae
ATATTTAACTTAATTCGTATATTAATAAATCATCAATAAATGAATTATCTATTAATAAACTTTTCGCCTAATTCGATATCTTTCTTCAAAACATCCAGCATGTTATTCAATGCTTTCTGTTCGAAGTCACTCAATTTACCAATATCTAAACGTTCTTCGATACCATTTTTACCTAAGCGAACAGGCTGTGCAAAGAAACGGGCATATTTGCCATCACCTTCGACATAGCTGCACTCAACAACATGGCTTTCGCCTTGCAAGCCACGGATCAGCGACAGCCCCAAACGAGCCGCTGCTTGTCCCATAGACAGTGTTGCAGAGCCGCCACCCGCTTTCGCTTCAACAACCTCAGTACCCGCATTCTGGATACGCTTGGTCAATGCTTCAACTTCTTCATCAGTGAAGCTAACACCAGGAATTTGCGACAACAGAGGCAGGATAGTCACACCAGAGTGCCCACCAATAACAGGAACTTCTATTTCTTCTACTTTCTTACCTTTCAGTTCAGCAACAAAGGTGTTGGAGCGAATGATATCCAGAGTTGTGACACCAAACAGGCGGTTCTTATCGTACACCCCTTCTTTTTTCAGTACCTCAGCGGCGATTGCTACCGTGGTATTGACTGGGTTGGTAATAATTCCAATTAATGCTTTTGGACAAGTTTTAGCAACCTGCTGAACCAGATTACGAATGATGCCCGCATTGATATTGAACAAATCGGAACGATCCATACCAGGTTTACGCGCCACACCTGCAGAAATTAATACGACATCTGCACCTACCAGTGCAGGAGTTGCATCTTCACCAGCAAAACCAGCGACTTTGACTTCCGTTGGGATATGGCTCAGATCGGTTGCCACGCCTGGAGTCACCGGAGCAATGTCATACAAGGAAAGTTCTGAACCTGAAGGAAGCTGGGTCTTGAGTAGAAGGGCAAGTGCCTGACCAATACCACCGGCTGCACCGAGAACTGCAACTTTCATCCTGATACTCCTTAAATTAAGTACTGTAAATACGATCTATTTGTATACACTATGTATTAAAACACCATGCATTAAAAACAATCTGTTAACAGCCAGATTATCCACTTAATAGCCTGATGATGGAACACCAAAGTCGTTTTATTCTAAACAAAATGCTTATCTGTTAATGAGATAACGGACACTTTTTCAAGAATTATTTCAGCCGTATTCCTCATCAATTAACGGATTACCTTACTCTTCCCTTTCAGGCCAAACAATCCCCAAACATCACCATTTAATTAACAATACATTTACTCTGTTTAATTCACTATGCTCTGTATGTTGGTTTATTCTTCCTCTTTCTTGAATAAAAATGCACTCTTTCGCATAATATCCGCCTGATAACGGATTCAACGATGGTGAAATATGCGTGTTCCTTCGAAACAGGAAGATTTGGTAAAAGCTTTCAAGGCATTATTGAAAGAAGAAAAATTCAGCTCTCAAGGCGAAATTGTTTCGGCACTTCAAGAGCAAGGGTTTGAAAATATCAACCAATCTAAAGTTTCCAGAATGCTGACGAAATTTGGTGCTGTCCGAACCCGTAATGCAAAAATGGAAATGGTTTACTGCTTACCCGCAGAATTGGGTGTTCCTACTGCCACCAGCCCATTAAAAAATCTGGTATTAGATGTCGATTATAATCACAGCATTGTCGTCATACGAACCAGCCCTGGCGCAGCACAACTCATTGCCCGACTATTAGATTCATTGGGAAAAGCAGAAGGGATCCTTGGCAGCATCGCAGGGGATGACACTATTTTTTCCACCCCAGCGCAAAACTTTACGACAAAACAACTTTACGAAGCAATTCTCCACCTGTTTGAACAGGAGCTTTAATCTTGTGGGTCGGTCTGCCGTATGACAATCTACTCAAAATATGCGTATGGCAGACCTAGCTATAAGAAAATATTGACTAAACCACGTTGGTTTTTTGCGCTAATGCAGCCAGTAGTTTTTCGTGAATACCACCAAATCCACCATTACTCATCAGCAGAATATGGTCACCGGACTGTGCCGTTTCTACTATCATCCTAACTAAAGTATCAATATCCGCACTCCAACGGGCAGGCTGGACGCACTGTTCAGCAATTTCAACAACCTGCCACGGAATATTGGTGGGTTGATAGAGGAAAACTTCATCGGCGCGTCCCAAAGAAGGAGCAATGTCATTTTTGCTCATGCCCATTTTCATGGTATTCGAACGCGGTTCCAGCACAGCAAGAATGCGAGCCACACCACCCACTTTACTTCTCAATGCTTCCAGTGTGGCTAAGATAGCCGTTGGATGATGGGCAAAATCATCATACACTGAAATACCATTAACTTCGCCGCGCAATTCAAGGCGACGACGGGCATTAATAAATTTGCCAAGTGCCTGACAGGCATCCGCAGGTTGAACGCCGACATGATGAGCTGCCGCAATTGCGATCAAACCATTATGCATATTGTGTTCACCGACTAATGACCACTTCACCTCCCCAACCTGCTCACCCTGATGGAAGACCTGATAGTGGCTGCTATCCTGGCTGGCTTTCTTCGCCTGCCAGTGACCACTTTCTCCGATCTGTTCTAATTCACTCCAGTATCCCATTGAGAGCACTTGCTTCAAATTAATATCATTATCAGGAACAATGATTTTACCGGTACTCGGCACAACCCTGACGAGATGGTGGAACTGTTTTTGAATCGCGCCCAAATTTTCGAAAATGTCGGCATGATCAAACTCAAGATTGTTCATGACCAATGTACGGGGGCTGTAATGGACAAATTTCGAACGCTTATCAAAGAAAGCACTGTCGTATTCATCCGCTTCAATCACAAAAAATGGACTTTCACCAATGTGTGCTGAAACGTCAAAATTCCCTGGCACGCCACCGATCAGAAACCCTGGTTTATAGCCACACTCTGCCAATATCCAGGTTACCATACCTGCTGTCGTTGTTTTGCCGTGAGTTCCCGCGACTGCCAATACCCAACGCTCCGGCAATATATGATCATGCAGCCATTGCGGGCCAGAGGTATAAGGAATGCCACGATCTAGAACGGCTTCTACGCAGGGATTGCCACGTGTCATGGCATTACCAATGATCACCATATCTGGAGCAGGATCAAGCTGTGCCGGATCGTACCCCTGGATCAGCGCAATGCCCTGTTTTTCCAGCAAAGTGCTCATTGGGGGATAGACATTGGCATCAGAGCCGGTCACTTCATGTCCCTGTGCCCGAGCGAGGATCGCCAACCCACCCATGAAAGTACCGCAAATGCCAAGAATATGAATACGCATTTATTTCTACCTGATTCATGAACTGTATCACTATTCTACCCCTCAAATCAGAGATTAAAAATGCAATAGCCTATGAATCATCAGATTCTTTAGCTAAACTGCCCGCGCCTAAGTGCGGCACATAAGTGCGACACATCAGTGAAGCACATTTCCTAAAAACATAACCAATTCAAGGCTTTGTCATGAAAACATTGGGCGAATTCATCGTCGAAAAGCAGCAAGATTTTCCGCATGCTACAGGTGAACTGACTGCACTACTGTCTGCCATCAAGTTAGGTGCCAAAATTATCCATAGGGATATCAATAAAGCCGGTCTGGTGGATATTTTAGGCACAAGTGGCGTATCTAATGTTCAGGGTGAAGTCCAGATGAAACTGGATTTGTATGCCAATGAAAAACTCAAGGCAGCACTGAAAGCACGCGGCGAAGTTGCAGGCATTGCTTCCGAAGAGGAAGACGACATCGTTATTTTTGATGGCGACCGAGCAGAAAATGCGAAGTATGTTGTTTTGATGGACCCACTGGATGGTTCTTCGAATATTGATGTAAACGTTTCCGTCGGGACTATTTTCTCAATTTATCACCGAATTACCCCGATCGGCCAGCCTGTCACCGAAGAGGATTTCCTGCAACCCGGTAATCGTCAGGTTGCAGCCGGTTATGTGGTTTATGGTTCATCCACAATGCTGGTTTACACGACTGGCTGTGGTGTCCATACTTTTACTTATGATCCTTCCCTTGGTGTATTCTGTCTGACCCATGAAAAAGTCCAATTCCCGGAAAAGGGCAATATGTACTCTATCAATGAAGGAAACTACATCAAGTTTCCGATGGGTGTGAAAAAATACATCAAATATTGTCAGGAACAAGACGAAGCAACCCAGCGCCCTTATACAACTCGTTATATCGGTTCTCTGGTTGCTGATTTCCACCGCAATTTGTTAAAAGGCGGTATTTATATCTACCCAAGTACGGCAAGCCATCCAACGGGTAAACTCCGCTTACTTTATGAATGCAACCCAATCGCATTCCTGGCTGAACAAGCCGGAGGCAAAGCCAGCGATGGCACAAACCGTATTCTGGATATCGTGCCAAATAAGCTGCACCAACGCGTACCTTTTTTTGTCGGCACCAAATCTATGGTAGAAAAAGCCGAAAGTTTTATGGCCGAATTTCCTGAACAATAAGCAGTATGATTAAGCCATAATTTAAAGAGGTGGGTTGCCACCTCTTATTCCATTTATTTTTCACTCCGTAGTTTTTTTCATTTCAACGACTCTCACCTTACAATCCAATAATCATATACACGCATATTGAAGTTAGATTGGTATATTCCTCCTGATACCTCATCGTCATTCCTGAAAAAAACTCTCTTTTGCATGAAAAATAACACCCAATTTCAGCATAAATAAAGCGATAACTTTGAGTTATCTACTGATAATCATTTTTCATTACGCATAACAACAAAAGCTTTCCTAATGTATGTAGGTATGGGAAATATTATCTTTTTTATATTAATGAGATAGCTATACCCAATAAAACCAAAATTTGGAACATCAAAGGTGTAATGCTAAAGCGCTGGCGACAGCCCATATTTTATGAGGAATTCATATATGGACTCGTATATAAATCATAAGGTTTTTCGGCTTTCTATTATCATGTATTCGCTTTTTTTACCCTTTACTCCTATGAGTGCGCTTTCAGCGGGTGAAAAGATTCAAGAGAATAGAATACCTTTACAAGAGTCAGAAAATGAAAGGTACGCCAATCAGGCGCGGAATAAGCAAGCTATTCTTGATGCGGAAGCCGGTGTCATCGCACAAAATATCCACAAGATGAGTAATATTTTATCCTCTTCCCCATCACAATTAACCGAGCAAGCAAAATCCTACGCTCTGGGGAAAATCAATGGTGCAATATCCACAGAAACACAAAAGTGGTTATCCAGATTTGGTACAGGCAGGATTAATCTCTCCATCGATAAAAAAGGAAAACTGGATAGCAGCGCTTTGGATTTGCTGTTACCTCTCTATGACAATAAAGCGGATTGGCTATTTTTCTCTCAGGTAGGTTATCGCCGTCACGATAGCCGCAATACCCTAAACCTTGGTCTTGGTGGACGTTATTTCACGCCTGATTGGATGTATGGCTTAAATACTTTCTTTGACAATGATTTTACGGGACAGCATCAACGGTTAGGTGTTGGGGGAGAAATCTGGACTGATTATGTTAAATTATCGGCCAATACTTACTGGCGCGTGAGCAAATGGCGTGATTCTCCCAAAGAACTGGACTATGAAGAACGACCAGCTAACGGCTACGATATTAATGGTGAATTTTTCTTACCCGCCTATCCAAACCTTGGTGGTAAGTTGAGTTATGAACAATACTTTGGCGATAACGTCGCCCTATTTAATCGGAAAACCAGGCAGAAAAACCCTAATCTTGCCCGTATTGGCCTGAATTATACCCCGATTCCACTGATGACAATGGGCGTGGATTATAAGTTCGGCAGCAGTGGACACAGTGAAGGGCTCTTCCTGGCCAATTTAAATTACCATTTTGGTATACCTTTTGCTGATCAGATTTCACCAAGTCATGTTGCAGCTATGCGCACACTGATGGGTAGCCGTTATGATCTGGTGACAAGAAACAACAACATCGTATTGGATTACAGGAAAAAGCCTGTGTTCAGCCTGGTCTTGCCAAATACCTTAAACGGATACAGTACCCAACATGTCCAAATCACGCCGAATATTACCGCTGAGGACAAACTGAAAAAATTATCATGGCAGGCTAACGAAGAATTCCGTAAAAACGGGGGAACTATCATCCCTCATGGCAAATCTGTTGAACTGGACTTGCCGAAATATTCTGTTAAGGGGATAAACAGCTATACCCTGTCTGCGACTTCTGAAATAACGGGCAGCAACAAGCCCATGACATCTTATATGAATGTGGTTGTTGAACCTTTTGCCATTAAAGAGCAAAGCATCAAACCCAGTGGCACAGGCCCTGTAATTTCCAATGGCAAACCGGCTTATGATCTGGCAGCAACCATCACCTATGGCAATAAAAACAATCCGCCGATTACAAACCAGGCAATACCGAAAGTGCAATGGAGCCTCGAGCCAGCAGATAAACATGCAACATTAGTCTGGGACTCAGCAGGCATGACCAATGATGCCGGCCAGTTAACTGCAACGTTGAGCAGCACTCAGCCACTAGATCCGAAAACAAAGATTTATCTGTCAATGGATGAGCAACCCAAATTGGAGATAAAAGGCGACAAGCCACTGAATTTCACCAATCTTGGTGATGCCATTCTAGCCAAAAATTTTGTATTTGAGCAAAAAGCGCCTTATGAGGCCATGGAACACAAGCCAATCACTGTGACTGCGGCTGTGTTCGATCTCAATGGCAACCCAATCAATAAAAAAATAGACATGAACTTACAATGGAGCGTCGAACCTACTGATATACCAGGATTATCTGTTAAGCCCGCTCCCGGCTATGAGAACTCATCTGATCAGGATGGTAATATTAAAGCGATTGTGACCAGTACCCAAAGCGCGAAAGGTGTTAAAGTTGGGGTATTGATTAATGAGCAACGTCAAAGCTTCTCTGAACCATTCGATTTTGTCACACCAAAAAGCCTGAAGTTTGCATTCGGTGTAATATCGCAGTCACCTACAGGGCCATTAACTGCTAATGGAAAGGAACGCTATACTTATAAGGTGCCAGTTATCGACGTAGACAGCAAACTTCCTCTGAAGAATCAATCTCTTGGTAAACTGGCAGTGGAACTATTGAGTGCTGAACAGCAAAATTATGTATTCCCAGACAAAACTAAGATTGAGTTTCCTGCAAATCCAATCACCGATGCTGAAGGTTATGTGACTCTCTCGATGACAAGCCAAGTCGCTATGGATGGTCTTTATTTTACCCTGTCCCCAGATCCATCCAGTGGCAATGAGGCAGATAGCATACAATCCGAACCGGTAAATTTCGATCCTATTCCGGTGCCGGTGGGGATTTTTATGGGTACGAAAGTTTCAAATAACAAGAAATATATTCAGGAGCAGGGAAGGCCGTATAACGTCCATGGAGATCTCGTAATTCAATTGACGCAAGATGGAAAAAACAATTTGTTTACGGACTATAACTTCCCTGATGGTGATGGTAACATTATCAGTCCGGTCACCTTCAAATCTTCCAATCCCAAATTGGTGAGCGTAGATACCGATCCAAGCGGTAACGGAAATATCACATTCTCCGAAAAACATTTCTCCAATGAGAGCTGGCCGGTAACAGTGACACTCATCAAAAAGACTGATCAGGGTATCAAGTATGGTTATTACTATACTTTCAACCCACGAAAATACATACTTTTCGCCGATAACGAGCCAACTGTTGATTTGAATATGGCTGATATCTGTCCGCAAGTGCAATGGAATCAAAACCGTCTCAATGGCCAGATAGCACATGATCCGAATGTGTTTGATATAGGAGCAACTCCGCAAACGACCACACCGACTTCACTAAGTTATGAATATGACAAAGAGCATTTCCCTGACTTTGGACTTCAACATCTTAGTCAGAACATAGTGGGGACAACTATATTAAGAACATTTATTCCGGGAGATAAATCCACACAATATACAAAAGTGATGTATGGATATGACTATCTTACCAGAAAAGGTAAAAAGGCAACTGAATATGCATCTAAACAGCCGTCGATACCCATGTGTGTAATACGCGTTGATGGTTATGGCGAAATTCCTTAAATTAAACCACGGTTAATATAAAATAAGCGCAGACTCAATTAGGGTTGGGTCTGTGCTTTTTTATTATGCTTTTAAGCCATGCCAACAACCGAAAAATCCGAGGAATTTTGGCCTGCTTTGGCTATAATACCTCGCACTCCATTTTGGTTTAAAATTGAAGGAAACCGTTTTATGAGCCTGAATAATGTACCGGCTGGCAAAGAGCTACCTGAAGATATTTATGTCATCATTGAGATCCCAGCGAATGCAGATCCTATCAAATATGAAGTAGACAAAGAGTCTGGTGCCCTGTTTGTAGACCGTTTCATGTCAAGTGCAATGTTCTACCCATGTAACTACGGCTACATCAACAATACCCTGTCTCTCGATGGTGATCCCGTTGACGTATTGGTGCCAACACCATACCCATTGCAGCCAGGTTCTGTTATCCGCTGCCGTCCGGTTGGTGTCCTGAAAATGACTGACGAATCCGGTGAAGACGCAAAACTGGTCGCTGTTCCTCATACCAAACTGAGCAAAGAATATGATCACATCAAAGATGTGAACGATCTGCCAGAACTGCTGCGTGCCCAAATCACTCACTTCTTCGAGCACTACAAAGATCTGGAAAAAGGTAAGTGGGTCAAAGTTGATGGCTGGGATAATGTTGAAGCCGCTAAGGCCGAGATCCTGTCTTCTTTCGAACGCGCTACGAAAAAATAATCCTGACAGGTAGTTACAAAAAAACCTCTGTCCCGATTAAGGGCAGAGGTTTTGTTTACCTCTAATTTACTCTTCTTCGTGGCGTTTCAACCAGTCACCACAGGTTATCCGATGCAATCCGTCAACAGGCAATTTATAGAGGTAGATCCATGCCTTACCATACGGTGTTTCAATCAGTTCCCTTTCATACTCCTGAGCGTTTTTTTTCAACTCATCCAATTCTGTCAGGATGGATGGTGTAATACGATAAACTTCACATTCGATTGTTCCTTCACCACGGATAACCGCCGGATAGTGCCCCAGATCATAAATTTCATAACCATCTAATCTGTGTTCTCCCAACAATTGGGCATCCGTCATCCAGTGATGATTGCCTTGTTTTCGCCTCAGGCTACCATAAACAATAACTCGCATCTTTAAAACTCAAACTCATAGAGCAGATCTAAAGCCTGATCAATACCAGATACCGCTTCCAGATACAATCTTGGCATCACGCGATAACGCAACGTCAATGTCGCTAAAGAGTCAAAAATACCCACCCCATACTTCACTTGTAAGTCATTGGTAATTCTGCCACTGACAACCACCTGAGATTTATCACCAACTCCTTGGGTATCCAAAGCCAAATCAGAGACACCGAAAGTTTCCCCAATCTTACCGACTAATTGACTACTCTGAGCAATCCCTAATCCAATCAGCATGGCCGCCATCTGCGAGTTGTCAGAATCCCCTTTTTCTAACCCTTCGCCACGTAACAAGTAAGACAAAGCTTCCTGTTGGGATTTTACCGGATCAGAAAAAACTTCCACTTTCGGTTTATCTGCCAATCCAGTAACACGTACACCCGCGATAACTTTGTTCGCTGTCGATTCTGGATTACGGATAGCTTCAATGTTCAACAATGGCTGATCTGGCGGGCCAGAGAACATAATGGTTCCCTTACGCACTTGCAAATCTTGCCCATAAGCATGGAAATTCCCTTCCGGAATATCAATCTGACCATTCAGCCCCAGCCCCTGTTTATCCTGAATGACTTTCAAATTTCCTTTAAGCTGCGCCTTCAAACCAAATGCACTCAGGTGTACATCATCGCCAATATGAACATTTAAATTACTTTGAATCAAAATAGGTGATTTTTTCTTCTCGATTGGCTGGAGGTTATTATCCAGCATCACTTCATCCGCAGAAACACCTACCGCTGATTCCGGTAACTCCTGAACGGTAATACGTGCCCACGGGATATCTACATTACCGTCAAGTTTCAACAGATTTGGTTTTGCCTCCAGCACCAAATTTGGACTGATATCCACCTTCACCATCGGTGGAACCGTGACACGTAACTGGTCACCATCGGCTGTCACTCTGGCGTACCAGGCATTCAGGTTGCGCCAGTCAGCATAACCATTTAGATTGAGTTGCCCTTTGGGTGTTCTAATCATGCCATGCATATCAGAGCTGGCACCGGCAAAGTGAACGGCTAACTGGCCTTGAGTGATATCGAATGGCAGCCAATGACTGCTCAGTTGCAGGGCATCAGCGTTAAGTTGACCAAATAGCAGCGGATCTCTGGCATTACCACCAATACGTAAATTGGCACTTAATCCCCCTTCCGCTTTTTCGCCTTTACCTAAAATGGGTTTAACCAAGCCTAAAGAAAGTGCCTGAATATCGACATTACCCGCTAATTTTCGGCTGCCTTCTAAATCAGCGACCTGCACATCGCCTTTCAATATTCCATTGCCCGCTAACTTGAATAACCATGCCAAATTCGCCTTGCCATCTGCCAGACCTGCATTCAAGGTAAGTGTGTCAAAATTAATCGGTAATGTATTACCTTCCACAACCTGACGAACTTGTACCCCATTCCCTTGGAGAGCCACTTTTGCCTGGGGCAACCCCTGCCCTGCTGTCCATCTGATCTCAGCATTACCATTGAATACGCCTTTAAGTTGAGTGCTTTTATCAAGGAATGGTCGGATCATAGCCAGATCAAAGCGTTCAAGTGCCACTTGAGCATGACCGCTACTCCCCGCTTCAATAGGTTTTGAAAAACAAAGCTGAGCATCGGGATTGAGCCAGCAATGAGGCCCCACGATGGCCTTTTGCTGCAAGTTGAAGTAATCAATGGCTATCGCTTTACTTAAACGCCACTCACCAACCGGTGTATTAAAGTCAGTCTCGTTAATACTGCCTTGCCAGTGCTCCTTTTGACGATCAAAACTGCCATTAAGTGCCAATTGGCCTGATACCGGCGTTCCTTCAATTTTCAGTTGTAAATGATGCTGCTTTTCTGTGCCTTTCGCGTTGAGTGTCAGGTTCCTGATGGTTAAATCCGCCTGCTGCAATTGCCGCACAACAATCGACAACTGCCCCTGGATCTGCTCAGCCGAACGTACATCACCTTTGATAGTGGCACTATCCACGCTTAACTCATCCTGCCAGCGCAACCCACGTGCATTCAAATCTGCCATGACTTGGGGGGCTTGCATATTGCCACGCAGTTTGACTTCACCGGTAATAAAGCCAGCCAAACCCGGCAATAAGCCAGTTAAATGTGGTGCATGAATTTCCCCATCCAGTTTCCACGCCTGATCCGTAAGCTGCCCCTGTACATTGAGCGTATTACGCCCAACGGCAAGATCAAGTTGAGGAATATTCCACTGACCTGCTGCATTACCCGATGCCTTGCCACGCGCTTTGATGACATTCTGCTTCACATGACCATCAAGGGCAATTTCAGGGACCTGGAGCTGCCAGCTTCCTCCATACAGGCTACCACGCACGGCTATTTGCCCGTTGATTTCAGCGGGCCATTCCGGCCACTGTTTGGCCGTATTAATACCATCCAACATTAATTTGGCATTCCAGCTAATGGCCTGACTCCAATCAACCACACCGACAATATCGGCTTTACCCTGCAAGGCCGCCAAACGCAAGCGCGTTAACTTCAGTAATTCTTCATTGCCTTTTGCATCCAACATTAGCGATGCCGGCGGAAGATCATTGCCTTTAATATCCGACCGGAGAGAAAGATCGTAGTGGCTTGCTTGACCATTCAAGCGCAACTTGACGCCATCAAGCTGATATTCTGGCTTGCCTTGCAGCGGCCATTGCAGTTGCTGGCTTTTCAATGTCAGACGTACAGGCAAGTCAGCTTTTGCCAATTCAGTCTGAGCATCCAAACTGGCGGCAACAGGGCCAGAAAGATTCAACGCAAGATTAAGCTGCTGTAATAACGCACCTTTTAGCGTCAAATCGATCTGTTGGCCGGTTAAGTCATCCAGATTGATATGTTTTAAATTATCGACCTTACCCTTAACCTCCAGATTTACAGGCCATTGTTCAGCAAGTTTTGCCGTCCCCTGTATCGCCAATGAGCCTTCCGGTGCCTGCACACTTAATGTTTTTATCTCGACTGCCTGCCTCTGATTACTGGCCTGTAGCCGCAAATCGTTAATCTTGATATCGGTATCACCGGTTAAATGAAGCTGACTGCCGTGGATGCTTTCCAGCGTGATATCAAGCGGAATGGGAATATTGGGTAACTCTGTTAACAGCGGTTGGGCAAATAGCGCTTTCAACGTTTCACCCAGGGATTTTTCCGGTTTAGCCTGCTGGCTAACTTTTTGTGCTGTACCGATTTTTTCAGGTGCACTTTTTGGCAATGCCACTAACAGGTTATTAATTTCCGTCGGTTTTAATATCAGTTGTTTTTCCTGCCACTGAGCTGCCGTTTTAAACTCATCCAACGCAATGGCAATACCATCTACCTGCACATGAATGTTTTTCAAGGAAAGCAAATCCAGTGAAATAGGATACGGTGTTTGCAATTCAGTCAATGGTTCCGATTCAGTCGCAGGTGCCGATGGCGGCAATTCAGCGGTATTCACCGAAACAGTAACACCTTCAGTGGTCAAGGCATTGACACATACCTGGCTGTGTTTCAGGCAGGAAAGCTGGATAGAAAGGCGTAAATTATCCGCATTAACGTTAACACCTGGCATCTGATATTTGACGCCTTTTAACGTTAAATTGCGCCAACCGCCGCTGACACTCGCAATATCCAATCCCGGAACCCAACGTGCCGCACTGTTGATCACAAAATGCAAACCCGTTTGCGTGCCAACCAGCCCAGTAACTGCCACCAATAACAGGCCGACAATCAGCAGGAAAGCAATACTTACCCTTTTTGCCCACTTCATAGTTCAGCCCCTAACCCAATATAAAATTCAATATTGCGACTATCTGGATCTCTGATTGGCGTTGCCAAATCAAACTTTATCGGCCCAACCGGTGAAGCCCAACGCACGCCAATTCCCGCACCGGTTTTAAAATTACTTTTTCTGATGTCATTCACCGCTTCACCGGAATCAACAAACAATGCACTCCACCAGTTACCATAAATATTGTATTGATATTCCAGCGAGCCAACCGCCAATTTTGATGCCCCGATTAACTTACCCCCACTGTCTTTTGGTGAGATTTTCTGGTACTTATAGCCACGAATACTGCGATCCCCCCCGGCAAAGAAGCGCAAATCCGGTGGTACTTTGTCGAATTCACTGGTTTCTATCCAGCCCAAATCTGCCCGTACCACAAAACGGTGATTCTCCCGATACGTTCTTACCCATACGTGATGTGCCTGTAATACCAAAAAATCGACATTGGACTGCCAGGCTGTATCAGAAATATCGATCGAGTAACGCTGGCTATCTCCCCAATAAGGCATCGTGCCACCACGCTGGCGAATACGGCTGAGACTAAATCCCGGATAAAGCAACATGGTGGTATTACTGACTTTAGCCTGGGTAAAGTGGCTAAGACTCCAGCGCAGATTCACGCCGTATTGCCAACCCGTGAAACGATCCCAATTACGGGAAAGATTCAAGGTTGCCGTATCCGAAATAGTGTCGTTAATATCTTTGCGTCGATAACCCGTTTGTAGTTGGTAATATTCTTCCAGTGGGTTGACTTTAAGCGGCATTTTGTAGGATGCGTCAATGACTTGATCGCGTGCAGAAAGATTAAGGCTACTACTCAAACTGTGTCCACGAGAATTCAGCCACGGTTTTTTCCATTTAGCCTGAACACGAGGCCCGACATCCGTTCCATAACCGCCCCCCAATTCAACATAGTTAGCAGAGCGAGGCACTAAGGACGCATTTAATGGCAAGACTTTATCTTTACTCTCACGTCCTGTTTTAAAATCGGGCACAACAACCGCAGAATTGAACCATCCAGTATCAACCAAACGACGGTTAAACTCGGCTAATTGTTCCGAGGTATAGTATTCACCTGATTTGAAAGGAATAAGATTATCCAGGTAGGTTTCACGAATTTGCGATCCGAAGAATGTTACTGGGCCAAAACGATAACGTTGTCCGCTATCAAAATCAAAATCCCATATAGATTCATGCAGATCCTTTGCTACCCCTAATTCACTTTTTTTCATGACAGCATCAAAATAGCCTTTCTTAACCGCCAAATTTGTCAATGAATTTTTAAAATCTTCATATTCACCGTGGTTGAGTATTGTCCCGTCTTTTGGCATATTTTTCTTAATCAGGACGGCATAATCTTGATCTGTTTTCGCACCACCTTCCAAATCAACATTCACTTTAGCGACTCGTACAGGTTCACCAAGCGTAACCTTTGCAGTTAAAACAGGGCGGGTAGGAGGCGTGTTCTCTTGATAGGTGAATTCAACGGTGGAAGCATAATATCCCAATGGACGAAGCCCTTGTCGTATCGCTTTCTCCACCCGAGCACGAAAACGGCCATCAGGAGAAACTTCATCGGTGCTGATATTGGAAAGTTGTACTCTGGCATTTTTTTCTAATTCGCCAGAAAGTCCTTCCAACTTCAATCGTAAGTTTGCACTATAAGCCGATGGAGTGATGATAGAGACAAAAAGCGCACATATGAGGGGATATCGTGACACTCGAACTCCTAATATTTATCTACCTGTTGAATAAAATTCAACAACATAAAAATGCCGCAATGAATTAATTCTGGTAAAGTTTTAATAATATACAAGCAACATATAACCATAAGACTTTGAATATACAGGAGGGAATCTTGCCAAATTCAACCAATGAAAGACAACCTGTTTCTTCACCAGATGCCATACCGGGTAGAACCACTCCATTAACCGTATCACCCTACCATGTCATCACACAGCATGCGATAGAGAACATTCCTGAAAATATGGAAATTGCCTATGTAGGAATGGGATGTTTTTGGGGCGTGGAACGCCTTTTTTGGCAGCAGGCAGGCATCTACACCACTTCCGTCGGTTACAGCGGTGGTACTACGCCAAACCCCACTTATGAAGAAGTGTGCACTGGTTTAACAGGTCACGCAGAAGTGGTCAGGATCGTATTTGATCCAACCCAAATTACCTATTCGCAATTACTCACCCTGTTCTGGGAAAATCACGATCCCGCCCAAGGTATGCGTCAACATGGCGATATTGGTACTCAGTACCGTTCCGCCCTGTACACGGTTTCACCACAACAGTATGAACAGGCCATTACCAGCCGTGATCAATACCAACAAGCGCTGACGCAAAATAACGACCAACGTACCATCACAACGGAAATTCGTGAAGCGGGACCATTCTATTTTGCCGAGGATTATCACCAGCAATATCTTCACAAAAACCCCGAAGGGTATTGTGGCTTAGGAGGTATTGGTATCTGCTTCCCACCAACACTTGGAAACTAGCTGATTGAGTTAGCCTATTAGCCCAATAGAAATTGAGGAAAGCTGCCTTGCATCAATAACTCACGATCAAAAAACGGCCGCAAGGCCGTTTATTATACTAATGCAATGTATCATATTGATCTTATTACATTATCATTAGTCGATGAGCAGTTACAAACAATCACCCTATTTCGGTCTGTAAGCGCAATACTTGCTGATTAACTTCACTCATTACATGGAAATGACGTTTATCTTTGATTTTCGGGGGTAAAATTTTTCCATAATTGAATTCAAAAGCGCCCATATCCTTAATATACAACCGCCCTCGAAATAGGGTTTTCACGTAGAGAGCAATTTTCACTGGGTTATAATGGCGAAAGATTTTCATCTCTGTTTTTTCCTCCCATGCTTCTTACGATATTATTCTATTGCTACTGCATAACATTTATTCACTACATAACGGCTCAATGCGTCACTGTTATGCCAACTGTATAGACTACGTATATGGAAATTTGTTCCCCCAATATTCAGATTCAATCACTATTTTGATATAACATAATGATATTAATGAGCATTATATTACATCATCCTCTTGTTTACTTATACATCGCTCTAAATGTTATCAAATTGTTTATTTTATTGAGGACAGACCAGTTAACAAGCGCTATGCTGAATATGTCACTCCCTGATAACATGCCACACCATGATAAATAAGGAATAAATATGTTAAAAAACAATACATTAATGAAAGTTGTGCTATCTGCAATATTGAGTATCACGTCAATATTTGCGTTCGCCCATAACATCACCTTAGAACAACCGGTTCCCGCTGTCAGTGTGACAGATAAAGGTGAACTGTTGCTAAATGATGGTAAGTTCAACTACCAAAATTGGAATAGTGCAGAACTTCTGGGAAAAGTCAGGACGATCCAACATATTGCCGGTCGTAGTTCCGCAAAAGAGATGAATGATCCCTTGATTCAGGCATTGAAAGATGCGGATTTACCCAAGGATAAATATCAAACCACCAGCATCGTGAATACCGATGAGGCTATTTTTGGCACTGGTGTTTTTGTTCGCAATAGTATCGAAGACAGCAAAAAACAGTTCCCGTGGTCACAATTTATTGTCGATAGTCACGGGCTGGTTAAAAAGGCTTGGGGACTGGAACCCAAAAGTTCGGCAATCATTGTGCTGGATAAAAATGGTAAGGTGAAATTCGTCAAAGATGGCAAATTAAGTAACGAAGACATTACACACGTTATAGGCCTAATTAAAGACGAATTGGGAAAATAGCTTATTTCCCATAGGGATGGATAATTTACTATTATTAGTTGTTTTTGTTAAATAAATTCAAGATAAATTATCTGTTATATCCCCACATACTTTTTTCTCCCTCCCCTCTGTCTTCGGGCAAGGGGATTGAGAGCCATCAAAGATAATACATTCTGCTTTTGCCACCGTGATGCATCTCAAAATTCATAACTAATCAATCTGTTATTACTTTTTATACTAAAATAACCATTGAAATAGTTCTCATTTGATATTACTTTTTAGCGAAGGTATTATTTCTATACCTAACAAAGGCACCAATGTTTACTTATCTATCCTATCAAACAAAATATAAATCACTTTTAATATCAATAATATGAGTTAATTTCACCACTATTATAGAGAATAATTCTCACCATAGCTGAGGGTAAATAAAATGAAAAAGTACATCTCTATCGCATTATGTGCGGCTTATTTTGTATTTGTGCCTCTTCAAGCAAGTGCTTTTGTCTGTAGCCCTTACCAATCAGATCAAGATTATCTTAATTGTGTATTCAATTGTGCCCAACAGTGGTGGGTTCCTACGCTTATGTGTATTTAACTCTGAGAATTATCTTGGGTAACTTAAGGTTATGTAGGTGGCTTCGATGATACACAAATCAGTACGGAGTCGCCTCATTAGGTATAATGACGTTAAAATGGCTCCCTCATGGAGCCATTATCAATTCAGCATCAAAAAACTCTGACTCTAAACCCTGGATTCAGGAAAGATTCACGCGGCGTGTAATCGAGTGTTTTCCCTTCCCAATCCGTCACATATGCCCCCGCAGCAATAGCAATGGCATGGCCAGCTCCCGTATCCCAGATGTTGGTTGGCCCAAAGCGTGGGTAAAGTTGAGCTTTTCCCTCTGCCACCATGCAGAACTTAAGTGAAGAACCTACCTCAAGTGTGTCGTGCACTCCTAGCTGGGAAAGATAGTCTTGCAACTCCTCGTCGTCCTTGTGAGAACGACTGACTACCACCACTGGCGGCTTTGCCGGCATAACTTTAATGGGAAGCGTCTGACCATTGGTTTCTTTCCATGCCTGCCGCCCTTGCCCTGAATATAAGACATTCTGTACCGGAACATAGACAACTCCCATCACAGGCACACCATTTTCTACCAATGCGATATTAACGGTAAATTCACCATTGCGGCGAATAAACTCTTTCGTGCCATCCAATGGATCAACCAGCCAATAACGCTGCCAATTTTTCCGCTCTTCCCATGCTGGTGGATCTTCTTCTGATAACAACGGAATATCAGGTGCAATGCGTAACAATCCCGCTTTAATGATCTGATGAGCTGCAATATCCGCAGCAGTAACAGGTGAATCATCCATTTTATGCTTTACTTGCAGCGGCTGTTCCGCCTGATAAACCTCCATGATCGCTGCGCCTGCTTCCCGTGCTAATTGGCAGATCTGTTGTAGCATCATACACCTCTGCGTTTGTTGTTTGGCTATACCACTTGAAGTACCATTTTTAACGCATTTTTTACTGGAATGGCGAATATTTTATTCATCCATCATTCCAAACTCAGCTAAAAAATAGCCGGTTAACCGGCTATTCAATAAGTTACAGAATTTCCAATAATTCCACTTCAAAGATCAGCGTGCTATAAGGCGGGATGGATGCCCCAGCGCCACGCTCACCATAAGCCAGATTATGTGGAATATAGAGTTCCCATTTGGAGCCAACTGGCATCAAGGTCAATGCCTCAATCCAACCTGGGATCACGCCGCTAACAGGGAATTCTGCCGGCGTACCGCGCTGCACCGAACTATCAAATACCGTGCCATCGATCAGGCGGCCTGTATAGTGAACACGAACACGGTCAGTACGGGCAGGGATAGCGCCATCACCTTGTGTCAGGACAGAAAATTGCAGACCAGACTCTGTGCTGCTGACACCTTCACGCTGAATATTTTCTGCCAGGAATTTTTTGCCTTCTTCTGCCATCGCCTGCTGACGTTCACGGCGAACGCTATCAGCACGTTCATGTATCTCACGTAGCGCACGATGTAGTTCTTCTACCGGAATAGCAGGAGAACGGCTTTCCAACGCATCACACAGCCCTGCCAACAGTGCTTCTGGTTCTAACCCTTGTAAACCGGATTCCTGTAATTGTTGTCCAACCTGCAAACCAATACCGTAACTTGCGCGTGCTTCAATAGACTCAAAAGAAGGTTTTGTCATGAAAGTACCTGTTATTAAATGAGTGAAAGCTCAAGCATAACAGCACTGTCTGGATGGGTAAACGCGTTAAAGAATTAATTGAATTATCATCTACCATAATATTTGATAGCGAAATAGGCTACAACGCAATAAATAAACTTCAAATTCCTACTATAGAGACAATCTTGCAAAATCAACGATAGATTTTTCATCATCATGCCAAACATGGCAAATATTGCGCTCAACCAATGTCTTCTGTATCTCATCAAAAGCCTTAGACTCTAATTGACTAAGATCCTCTTTTACATAAACCGTGAATAAAACCTTTCTTACATTCAATATATTTTCACTTGCAGCTCTGCTGATCCTGGCTACCCAAGAATCACAATGTTCAATCATTCCACTTGCCGCCTGCTGAGCAAATGCAAGGGGTTTTATGACACAAACGATTTCTTCTTTCTGTTTAGCAACAAATGGCAAGGTAAATTTAGATAATTCACCCTCAATTTTTTCTTTTTTAAATAAATTTCTTAAGTCATCATAACGATTCAACCTGTCTTTCAGTTCTCTGGTAAGAATGTTCTCCTTACGTTCTTTCGTATATTCTGAATGATTGATGAACTTGTTATAAATATCAGTTAGCTCTTGACTTGGGTTCTCAGATAACACCACCCTTGGAGGACTAAAAAAGAAAATAGATTCTCTAGGTGCGATGAATGTATTAAAAAAATCGGCAACTTTATAAGGATCATGAATATCGCGAATCACCCCTTGGGCAAACATTAATTCCTTATGAACAGCATCCCTGGCATAAGGAAACACTGAATCATCCCGAAAAAAATGACGAACTCTACTATTATTACTTTTTGTTAGCTTAAAATGGAATTCGCGTCGTTTAGGCACACACATGACTATACCAATATTGACAAACTCTTCCGTCTCGGCAAAAGGGGCATATCTCACAATACTGTATAAGCATGGATTAGTCATATAATGCTACTCCTAAACTCTTCTGAGTATCCTCTGTTTAGTATCTTCTTTATATTATTAACAATATCTTCATAATCAAGATGTTCGTACTACTCACTTGGAATTTTAATAATCGAATAACTGAAACTATATAGAATATTTTCTACAACATCATCTAATTCGTACTTATCTACCCTATCAAAATCCCAATCTCTGTTGATTGGAGAAAAAACATGGTAATCAAATTCATTCGATTCACAAGGTGACATAAATGCCAAATTATGATCTATGAGATAATATCTATTTGTTTTATAATTATAAATAATATTTACATTGCCTCCTTTTGCAGTCAAATTTCTATCGGAATTATTGATTAAGCGATCAAAGAAGTATATTAACTTTTGATAACTTTTTTCTATCTTTGTATGCGCTTGATGATAGGTGATACAGGCTGAGTCAGGAATATATTTTGTAACAAACGCATGTCCTTCTGAAAGTTCTCCAGTTAAACAGGGCATGAATGCCAACAATTCTCTCGATATATAGACAACTTTAATATCTGGCAGTGGAAGATTGATACTCTTAGCAAGATAAGAAGCTATCAGCTCATGAATAAGTTGGAGTTTTGGCATCTTAGGCTGGGATTTTACAACATATAAACCCCCATCATCACATTTACACAAATATGGTTCCGTTGAGCCATCTGACATTTTCCTAATTATTTCAACTACATTAATCACATCCGAGAGCATAGCTGTTCTATAACCTCTATTGCTGACATCAATTTTACACGTACTCACCCTATATCAAGCAAGTTGAAACGAAGTACCTTACTTTAATTTGATTAAGATTTCGTAAGTTATCAACGAAAATGTGGAGGATATTCAGCTTTTAGCAAGCAACAGGTATGGAGAGAAAATAATTTTGCGACACAAAACAAAAAACGCCGGCAATGCCAGCGTTTTTTGTCACATGTTCTTCAGCTAATCAACGATTAAGCTTCTGGAACGATGTTAACGTTCAACTGTGCAAATACATCGCTGTGTACTTGGAAGTGAACTTCGTGTTCACCAACAGTACGCAGAACGCCGTTAGACAGGCGAACTTCGCTCTTAGATACTTCAACGCCAGCTGCAGTTACTGCATCAGCGATATCACGAGTACCGATAGAACCGAACAGTTTACCTTCGTCACCCGCTTTAGAAGCGATAGTGACAGAACCCAGCGCACTGATTTTCTCTGCACGAGCTTGTGCTGCTGCCAGAACGTCAGCCAGTTTAGCTTCCAGTTCTGCACGACGAGCTTCGAAGAATTCGATGTTTTTCTTAGTTGCAGGAACAGCTTTGCCCTGTGGTACTAAGAAGTTACGGGCATAACCCGCTTTAACGTTAACTTGGTCACCCAGGCTACCCAGGTTCGCTACTTTATCAAGCAGAATAATTTGCATTACCTTATCCTCTCAAAGTCGTTAATGGACTGAGCCTATTACTGATGACGATCAGTGTAAGGCAACAGAGACAGGTAGCGCGCACGCTTGATAGCACGAGCGAGCTGGCGCTGGTATTTTGCACGAGTGCCGGTAATACGGCTTGGTACAATTTTACCGCTTTCGGTAATGTAGTTTTTCAGCGTAGCAATATCTTTATAATCGATCTCTTGTACGCCTTCCGCGGTGAAGCGGCAGAACTTGCGACGACGGAAATAACGTGCCATTTGGCTAGTCTCCAGAATCTATCAATTCAATCTGCTCGGCATGTAGAACCAGTTTGCTAAGACCATTGCGCCCATAATGGGAATTAATGAATCCTGAAACCATTATTCGACTGCCGACCGTTATACTGTGAGTATATTCCTGTAACAACTGTCCGCTGGCAATAACGGGCATTCTGCACCATGATTGCCTGCTGAATCCGGCTTCCTGTTGCTGTGAACGATGTTCAAGCACAAACTGACAATGAGGAATACCAGATGGACTGACTCTTCGTATCGGTGCTTTGCACACTGTGCCTGTGAGCACCAAACGATTGGTTGTCACGGTAATTACTCTTCAGAATCCCCAGCTTCATCAGCATCATCAACCAGATCTTCTTCCAAGACCAGATCACGGCTGCGACGTTCGTCTTTAGCCTTAACCATTGGTGATGCTTCAGTTATTGCGTGCTTAACGCGCATAACCATGCTACGGATAACGGCGTCGTTGAAGCGGAAGTTAGTTTCCAGCTCATCAATCGCTTCTTGTGGCGCTTCAACGTTCATCAGAACGTAGTGAGCCTTGTGCAGTTTGTTGATTGGGTAAGCCAGTTGACGACGACCCCAGTCTTCCAGACGGTGAATCTGACCTTGCGCGTTAGTGATAGTCGCACTGTAACGCTCGATCATGCCCGGAACCTGTTCGCTTTGGTCAGGATGGACCATAAAAACGATTTCGTAATGACGCATTAGCATTGCTCCTTACGGATTATTAGCCTCCTGTCAGGGTCAGCCGTGGCCCATGGAGGCAAGGAACGTGTTTAGTACGGCTGAAAAATCGACGCGTCACTATACCCGTACAATACAAAAAACTCAATAAAGAATTATCGGGCACTTCTCTGGCGCACGATTTCAAACAAGCATATCCCTGTTGCAACCGATACGTTTAAAGAAGAGACGGAACCCGCCATGGGAATACTGATTAATTCATCACAATGTTCACGAGTCAATCGACGCATACCTTCACCTTCCGCGCCCATCACCAGTGCCATCGGTCCCGTCAACTTGCTTGCATATAAATCATGCGTGGCTTCACCGGCAGTGCCGACAATCCAGATATTGTTTTCTTGCAGTAAGCGCAATGTCCGCGCAAGGTTAGTCACTCGGATCAGAGGTACACTTTCTGCCGCACCACAAGCCACTTTTTTGGCGGTGGCATTCAATTGTGCAGAACGATCACGAGGAACAATAACGGCATCAACTCCCGCAGCATCCGCGGTACGCAAGCAAGCTCCCAGATTATGCGGATCGGTGACACCATCCAATACCAGCAGAAATGGACGTTCTAGCCGAGATAACAATTCCGGCAGATCATTTTCCTGATACTGACGTCCTGGCTTGACTCGTGCAATGATCCCCTGATGGACGGCACCTTCTGTTTGGGAGTCCAACCATTGACGGTTGGCGATTTGTACCGCGATACCGATACTTTCCAACTCTTGCAATAATGGGGTTAAACGGCGATCTTCACGCCCTTTCAACACATAAACTTCCATGAAACGTTGTGGATCGCGCTCCAGCAAGGCTTTAACGGCATGGATACCGTAGATAATTTCACTCATGACTGACTGATACCTGACTCACTGATATCGTTAAGATACCGAAAATAGTGGGCGGCCGAACCCGCCCTGTTTGATGATTGTATGGATTCACTTTACTCGTGATTAGCTTGCGCTTTTTTTCGCACGCTTCGCTTTCAGTTTTGCCGCAATTTTTTTAGTCTTGCTTGACGGTTTTTTCTTTTTGCCTGACTTAGGCTCTGTAAACTTTTCCGCACTTTTCTTTTTACGAAAGGCGTTATCTGGCTCAAAATCGGCTGATTTTTTATGATCACGACCTTTTTTACTATTTTTACGCTCTGGCGTACCTTTTTTCGCCTTATTGCGGGCTGTCTTCCCTTGATTACGCGCTTTACGGGTTGTTGAAAGTAGGGTGAAATCGATGTTGCGTTCATCCATATGAACCGCTTCCACCCGAATCTCGACTTCATCACCGAGGCGATAAGTTGTTCCAGAAGACTCACCAATCAAACGCTGGCCGACGTTATCATATCGATAATAATCATTATCCAACGTTGAAACATGTACCAAGCCGTCAATAAACAGATCATTTAAGCGAACAAAGAAACCGAAACCGGTCACGCTGGTAATCAATCCAGTGAAAACATTACCCACTTGATCTTGCATGAAATCACATTTTAACCAGTCAGCCACATCCCTTGTCGCTTCGTCAGCACGGCGTTCGGTCATGGAACAGTGGTCACCCAATTGCAGCATCTGCTCCATGTCGTTGTGCCAACCTCCTGTTGGCGTCCCGTTCTGCTCAATAGCACCCTTTTCTTGTGCCAATAAGTACTTAATCGCACGATGCAGAGCCAGGTCAGGGTAGCGGCGGATTGGCGAAGTGAAGTGAGAATAAGAGCGTAATGCCAGACCAAAATGCCCCCGATTCTCCGGCTCATAGATCGCTTGCTTCATAGAACGCAACAGCATCGTTTGTAGTAACTCGTGATCGGGCCGATCCGCAACTTGTTTCATCAATTGCGCATAATCTTTCGGTTCTGGCGTCAGGCCCCCCAACAAGCTCAATCCCAATTCATTGAAGACTGAACGTAGGTTCAGGATACTCTCTTCTTTTGGTCGATCATGGATGCGGTATAACGCAGGCTCATGGTGTTTTTCAACAAAGCGAGCTGCGGCAATGTTCGCCAAGATCATACACTCTTCGATAAGTTTATGTGCATCGTTACGTACAACGTGTTCTATACGTTCAATGCGACGCTCTGCATTAAAGATAAACTTGGCTTCTTCCGATTCAAACGAAATAGCGCCACGCTGTTCACGCGCATGTTCCAGTGCCTGATAAAGCTCATGCAGATGCTCAATATGTTGCACCAGCGGCTTGTAGTGCTCACGTAGTTCTTGATCACCCTGCAAAATCTTCCAGACTTTGGTATAGGTCAAACGGGCGTGTGAATTCATCACCGCTTCATAAAACTTGTAGGAAGAGAGCTTGCCTTGGGCGGAAACGGTCATTTCACACACCATACATAGGCGATCAACTTCTGGATTGAGGGAGCACAAGCCATTAGATAGCACTTCCGGCAGCATAGGGACAACCTGGGATGGGAAGTAAACCGAGTTACCGCGGCTGCGTGCTTCCGTATCCAAAGCGGTTTGCGGACGAACATAGTAGCTGACATCAGCAATCGCTACCCACAACCGCCAACCACCACCCCGTTTTCTTTCGCAATACACCGCATCATCGAAGTCTCGTGCATCTTCACCGTCGATTGTCACTAGCGGCAAAGTCCGTAAATCTACCCGGTCTTGCTTGGCCGATTCCGGTACATGCTCAGCCAAACCCGCAATCTGTTTTTCTACCATCGGCGGCCAGCTATGGGGAATTTCATGGGTACGCAATGCGATCTCAACCGCCATGTTCGTT
This sequence comes from Xenorhabdus griffiniae, assembly GCF_015163655.1. GTDB lineage: Bacteria > Pseudomonadota > Gammaproteobacteria > Enterobacterales > Enterobacteriaceae > Xenorhabdus > Xenorhabdus griffiniae. Next base: position 25,156 of record NZ_JADEUF010000023.1, read on the forward strand.
CCCATCGTCTCGCCCAGCACTTCAACAATTTTGCCAATGGCTTTAGTCCGACGAGTCGGGCGATTTGTCAATTCAACCACCACAACATTACCCATTCTTGCCCCGCAAGTGACTTCTTTCGGGATCAAGATATCGAAACAGAGACGGCTATCATCTGGGACGACAAATCCCATGCCAGCATCCATAAAATACCGGCCAACAATCTGGCTACTCTTGGGTTCCAAAACCCGCACGATACGCACTTCAACGCGGCCTTTTCTGTCTGGTCGCAAGGGCTGTGCCAGTACCACATCACCGTGGATCGCCATTTTCATCTGATCGGCTGGCAGGTAATAGTCTTCTTTGTGCCCTTCCGCACGCAGAAAACCATAACCATCACGGTGTCCAATCACCGTGCCTTTCAATAAATCCAGCCGCTCTGGTAATGCATAACATTGCCGGCGGGTAAAAACCAACTGTCCGTCACGCTCCATTGCCCGCAAACGGCGGCGCAGTGCTTCCTGTCCATCTGGAGTGGTTAACTGAAGTTCCTGTGCTAATTCCTGACGGCTTACCGGCGTGTCGTGTTTAGAAATGATATCCAAGATGTATTCACGGCTTGGGATAGGAGATTCGTATTTTGCAGCCTCTCGTTCCTGAAAAGGATCTTTTGACATCATCATTCCTCTATTGTCATCAGCAAGCTGTTTATCCCCTTGCTTCACTTAACCAAAAGTAATTGATAAAGGGGACGATTGTCATTGACCATGTCGGCCACAGTATGTTTATCCAACTCTTCCAAAAAATTTTCTACCGCTTGATTCAAGACCGACTTTAAGCGACATGCAGGCGTGATTTGACAGGCACTACAGTTAACCAATGACAAAGGTTCTAATGAACGAACCACATCACCAATTTTGATCTCGTTGGCAGGTTTCCCTAAACTGATGCCGCCATTTTTTCCCCTGACAGCATTCACTAATCCTAAGTGACTCAGTTGATTGATGATTTTTACCATATGGTTACGCGAAACACCATAAACTTCAGTGACTTCTGCAATACTCGTCATTTGGCCCTCTGGTAACGAGGCCATATAAATCAAGGCACGTAATCCATAATCGGTAAAACTGGTTAACTGCACACTCACCTCTGGGAGACTGAATATAACGGGGCTTATTTGGCACCAAAAAATGTATGTTTATTGGTTTTCGTTAGTTAGTCATCATTATGTGGGTATTTTAAAAATTAAGCAAAACGGGAAAAAACAAAAACCGGGCAATAAGCCCGGCCATGTGTGCATAAAAGATGAATTTATCGATTAAGCATCAAAGGGATCACGCAGGATCATAGTTTCCGCACGATCTGGGCCTGTAGAAATAATATCAACAGGAACGCCTGTCAGCTCTTCTACACGTTTGATGTAGTTCAATGCTGCTTGTGGCAATTGGCTGTGATCTTTCACGCCAAAAGTGCTTTCATCCCAGCCAGGCAAGGTTTCATAGACGGCTTCAAGCCCTTCCCAGTTTTCAGCGGCCAGGGGCGTTGTGTCAATGACAGTGCCATCAGGCAGGCGATAACCAACGCAGATTTTCACTTCTTTCAAGCCATCCAGCACATCCAGTTTAGTCATGCAGAAGCCAGACAGAGAGTTGATTTGGATCGCGCGACGAATAGCAACGATATCCAACCAGCCAGTACGACGGCTACGACCTGTAGTCGCACCAAACTCCTGACCTTTCTGACGCAGGTATTCACCTGTTTCATCAAACAGCTCGGTTGGGAATGGACCGGCGCCTACACGGGTAGAGTAAGCCTTAATGATACCCAGTACATAATCAACATAACGTGGACCCAGGCCAGAACCTGTTGCAACGCCACCCGCCGTGGTGTTAGAAGAAGTCACATAAGGATAAGTACCGTGGTCGATATCCAGCAAAGTCCCCTGCGCACCTTCAAACATGACCAATTCACCTTTCTGGGTTGCTTTGTACAGCAAGTCAGAAACGTCAACTACCATGCCCGTCAGGATATCGGCAACCGCCAAAATGTCATCTAAGGTTTTCTGGTAATCAACGGCAGGTTCGTTGTAATAGTTAACTAACTGGAAGTTGTGGTATTCGATGATTTCTTTCAGTTTGACAGCGAAAGCTTCTTTATCAAACAGATCACCCACACGCAAGCCACGACGTGCAACTTTGTCTTCATACGCAGGACCAATACCACGACCTGTTGTACCAATCGCCTTGGCTCCACGCGCTTTTTCGCGGGCGTTATCCAATGCAACATGGTAAGGCAGGATCAGCGGACAAGCTTCAGAAATAAGCAGGCGCTCACGTACAGGAACCCCACGTGATTCAAGCGCTTTCATCTCTTTCATCAAAGCATCTGGTGCTAAAACGACGCCATTTGCGATAATGCTAATGACATTTTCACGTAAGATCCCGGACGGGATTAAGTGGAGAACGGTTTTTTCACCGTTGATGACTAGTGTATGGCCCGCGTTGTGGCCCCCTTGATAACGAACTACATATTTAGCTCGTTCAGTCAGCAAGTCGACGATTTTACCCTTGCCCTCGTCACCCCATTGGGTGCCCAATACGACAACGTTCTTACCCATTTCAAAACTTCACTCGGTTGCTTAAAAATGGATTCTACCATCTCATTTAGCACCTTTCAGTATTTTTTATTACTTCTTGTTATTTCGTTTCATTATATAAATGGGATGATAAGTAAATAATTAGTAATTATAGCGGGTTATAAAAAAGCCACTGTCATTTTTTTACAGTGGCTTACAGTAAGTTAAGAGAATATTACTTCGCAGGGGCTTTCATATAACGGAAGAAGTCAGTATCTGGACTCAGTACCATTACATCATTACCGTTATTCTTGAAGCTCTTCTCGTAAGCACGCAAGCTACGGATAAACGCATAGAATTCAGGATCTTGATTGAACGCATCCGCGAATAGTTTAGTGGCTTCCGCATCACCTTCACCACGTAATACCAATGCTTCGCTCTGTGCTTCTGCCCTGATTTCAGTTGCTGTTTTATCAGCAGCAGCCCGGATTTTTTCTGCTTCTTCCGAACCTTCTGAACGCAGGAGACGCGCTTCGGCTTCACGATCAGCACGCATACGCTGGTAAATAGCTTCTGAAATTTCCTGTGGCAAGTTGATCTGTTTGATACGAACGTCAACAACTTCAATACCTAACGCAGCCATGCTGTTTGGATTAATGGCTGGTTGCTTGCTTTTTGTCTCTTTTTCTACCAAGGCCGCAGCAGAGGCAATGGCATTATCGACATCTGTTGCATCATCTTCTTCGTGGGTTCCCCGATTCAGGGCATCACGCACATCGGTAGTTAAACGACCACGAGAATCAGTCACAATACCGCGTACATCAAGACGACCAATTTCAGAACGCAAACGGTCACTGAATTTACGTCTCAGCATCATTTCAGCTCGGTTAATATCACCGTTACCTGTTGCCAGATAGTAACGACTGAAATCATTAATGCGCCACTTTAAGTAAGAATCAACGATCAGGTCTTTATTTTCACGTGTTAAGAAACGGTCTGCCTTGATATCCATAGTTTGAATACGGGCATCAAGCGTCTTAACCGTTTCCACAAACGGTATTTTGAAATGCAGACCCGGCTCATAAATGATCGGTTTATTCTCTGCATCACGTACAACCTTACTAAAACGCAACACAATGCCACGTTCACCTTCTTTGACAGTAAAGATTGATGAATAGAGAACAACCAATACCGCAATAATCGCAACAATAAATGAATTACGCATGATTATGGTCTCCCTATTCTGACCGTATCACCGCGCAGGTTATCGCTACCACCATAAGTGTTAGATTCCCGTTGTGATGTAGGTTGATTCTGACGAATCATCTTCTGTACTGCTGTGTTACTCGACGTATTTTGCTGAACATGTGCCTGATCTTTCACTGCTTGATCCAATGGCAATAACAGCACGTTGTTACTCTTCTCGTTTGCAATGACTTTACGTGTATTGCTCAACACACGTTCCATCGTCTCGATATACAAACGTTCACGAGTAATTTCTGGAGCCGCCTTATATTCAGGTAAGATTTTGGCAAAACTAGCCACTTCACCCTTAGCATTCAATACCGCGCTAACTTTATAGGCTTTGGCATCCTCAATAATACGCTGAGCTTCACCTTTCGCTTTAGGTAATACTTCGTTCTCGTAAGCTTTAGCTTCACGAATGGTTTGCTGCTTCTGTTCACGCGCTGCGATCACATCATCGAATGCAGCCTTAACTTCTTCTGGTGGACGAGCAGCCTGGAAGTTTACATCGACCACAGTAATACCCATATTGTATGGACGGATAGTCTCTTCCAGTACCTTCTGAGTATCGTTACGGACAATAGTACGCCCTTCCGTCAGATTGGTTTCCATCGAATATTTGCCAACAACACCACGCACGGCACTGTCTGTAGCTTGGCGCAAGCTATTATCAGGATTAGTCACACTAAAGAGATAAGCCGCTGGATCGGTAACACGATATTGAACGTTCATTTCTGCCAATACCACGTTTTCATCTGAAGTCAGCATGGCACCCGTTGTTGCTAAATCGCGAACAGATTCAACGTTAACCGCCCTGACATGATCGATGAACGTCATTTTCCAATTCAAACCAGGCTGTACAACATGATTAAATTTACCAAACCGAGTTACTACACCACGTTCTGTTTCTTTAATCGTATAGAAACCACTTACAACCCAAACAGCAATTGCAGCAGCAACGGCAAGACCAATAAGACGCCCGCCAAATTTAGGGTTCTGTCCAGAACCATTTCCACCTTTGTTTCCACCGAAACCACCGAGTTTTTCACTCAGCTTACGGAACAGATCGTCGAGATCAGTTGCCCCACGGTTACGACCACCTTTATTGTTGCCGCCGGAGTTGCCGCCATTATTATTGCTGCTTCCCCACGGGTCGCGGTCCTGTCCGTTATTACCGGGCTGATTCCACGCCATGTTTTAGCTCCACTTTCTAGTTTTTACTGGTTTTTCAGAGGTGACTGCTCTCCACCCAGATGGGTGAGGCTTCCCACTTCACAGGCCGTTGCCTGTCCCTGACAGGTTTGGCAGCGGCCTCCGTGGGCAGAAACGACAAACTTCATCGTTTTTGTAAGCAACCAATATTATTGGGTGATAACTTTTGACAATGCTGACCTGTCACTGCAATTCTGGCACAGTCATTTCATCACCGCCATTTCATCTCTGCCACTCCATAACTATAAGCACCTTGAAATGACGGATAAAATGATACCTTGTTTGTTGTCTTGCGCCAATCAATCAGACAACATAGTCGGGTAATTTTGGTTCTTGTTTACACAGACGACGCCAATCGACCATTGGCATCCTGACTTCAACACCAACCTGACCATTCTCTTCCAGCCACTCACGCTCAATGGCCTGAAGCTGATAAAAACGGCTACGCAGACGTCCTGCTTCAGGTGGAAGGTGCAATTTATAGTGCGCAATTTCACCTGAAAGACGCTCAGTCAATGCTTGCAGTAACAGAGGAATACCTGCGCCAGTTTGTGCAGATAACCAGACTCTGACCGGCCGATTTTCTTCATCACGATCAATACGGGGAATAAAATCTTCTAACATATCGATTTTATTCATCACCATCAGCGAAGGGATCTCATTGGATTCAATCTCTTCAAGAACACTGTCAACAGCAATAATGTTTTCATCGAAGCGAGGATCAGCCGCATCAACCACGTGCAGCAATAATCTCGCCTGCCGAGTTTCCTGCAAAGTCGCCTTGAACGCTGCCACCAAATCATGGGGTAAATGGCGAATAAAACCGACTGTATCAGCCAAAACAACCGTACCAACATCATCCACTTCTATTCGACGCAGTGTCGGATCCAAGGTGGCAAAAAGCTGGTCAGCCGCATAAACGTCGGCAGAAGTGATTTTATTGAATAAACTGGATTTTCCCGCATTGGTGTAACCGACAAGGGAGACGGTTGGGATATCGGCTTTATTACGTGCCTGGCGCCCCTGTTCACGCTGCTTTTCAACTTTGTTGAGGCGTCCCAAAATCTGTTTGATTTTGTCACGCAGCATACGGCGGTCACTTTCCAACTGGGTTTCCCCAGGTCCACGCAGCCCGATCCCCCCTTTTTGGCGTTCAAGGTGAGTCCAGCCTCGAACCAGACGGGTGGACAAATGACGCAATTGCGCCAATTCGACTTGCAACTTGCCTTCGTGCGTTCTTGCTCGTTGGGCAAAAATATCCAGAATCACCCCCGTGCGGTCAACGACACGGCATTGGCACAAGCGTTCAAGATTACGTTCCTGAGCAGGGCTGAGGGCATGGTTAAACAACACCACATCTGCACCGCTGTTTTTGACAGCTTCAGCAATTTCCTCTGCCTTGCCCTCTCCGACAAAATATTTCGGATGAGGTGCCTTCCGGCTTCCCGTTACAATCTGCACAGGAGAAACACCAGCGGAAGTTACCAATGACTCGAATTCACTGAGATTTTCCGTATCTTTTTCCTGTGAGAAGAAAACATGCACCAGAACGGCTAACTCTCCGCCTTCATAACGATCAAACAACGGTGCAACCCCTCAGGCTGAGTAAAAATCCAATAAGAAAAAACATAGGTAAAGTCTCCCTACCTATGTTTTTATTTTCAGGCACGGCTGCTGATTTATTCAGCGCCATCGCCTTCCTGTTGTACTGTCGAGTTAGTGCCCGCATGATAATTTCCAACACTAGTTGGTACATTCTGGTTGTTACCATGATGAGACACAGGACGGGAAGGCACAACAGTAGAGATGGCATGTTTATAAACCATCTGACTAACCGTGTTCTTCAGTAAAATGACAAATTGGTCAAAAGATTCAATCTGACCCTGCAACTTGATGCCGTTTACCAAATAAATAGAAACCGGGACCCTTTCACGTCGTAAAGCGTTCAGGAATGGATCTTGCAAAGATTGCCCCTTAGCCATTCTATATTTTCCTTATTTTGTTGTTTTTAACTAAGAACCGTTTGGTTCGAAAAGTAACTACTCAAAAATGATACTTTGTACTGATAATGGGTACTGATCAATTGTACACAATCAATGAATTTATGTACTAATAACCTGCATGACTGTGTTTAGGTTTTGTTTAGGTTGATCGCTATCCAACCAAGTCACATTGTCCCAACTCCTGAGCCATGTAATCTGACGCTTCGCCAATTGGCGTGTCGCACAGATACCACGATAAACCATCTCATCATGAGAGATTTCGCCCGCAAGGTAAGACCACATCTGACGATAACCAACACAACGAATGGAGGGTAAATCTGTATGCAAATCACTACGAGCATAAAGCGCTTTGACCTCATCTTCAAACCCTGATTTGATCATTTGTTCAAAACGGGCTGCGATACGTTGATGCAACATTTCACGACTTGCTGGCGCGATCGCAAATTGATGAACTCGATAAGGCAATATTTCTCCAGACGTTTCAGTCAACTCAGTTAGAGTTTTACCCGAAATTCGAAAAACTTCCAGTGCACGAGTAAGACGTTGTGGATCATTAGGATGAATCCTTGCCGCAGAAACGGGATCAATTTCCTGTAATTGTCGATGTAACGCGTCCCATCCCAGCTCTGCTGCCTGCTGCTCAATCTGCTCCCTCACCACCGGATTTGCAGAAGGCAAAGGCGATAATCCTTCCAACAATGCTTTGAAATATAGCATGGTTCCACCAACCAGGAGTGGTATTCTCCCAGCCGCGGTGATTTCTGCCATTTCTTGCAATGCATCACGACGAAAATCGGCAGCAGAATAGACTGCTGAAGGATCAAGAATGTCGATCAAACGATGAGGTGCTAGTGCCTGCTCTTCTGCGGAGGGTTTGGCTGTCCCAATATCCATTCCACGATAAATCAAGGCAGAATCGACACTGATTAATTCAACCGGAAGATGCTGACGCAAAGCGATCGATAACGCTGTTTTCCCTGAAGCCGTCGGCCCCATGATAAAAATAGCTGTCGGCAGATGTTGAGTTTTTAAATCACTCATGATTAAGGAATGCCACCACTGCTTGTAAATCAATTAACTGTAATAACCCATCTGGCGGCGATCTCACCAGCTGAGGGCAAAGACGTTCGACATCAGCCAAAAGCTGGACAGCTTGTGCGATGTTCCACGTTTCATGCTCGCTATCCACGTGACGGGAAAGCCAACTGGCAACCTGCTCAACAGAAGCGGCTGACTGTTCCCCAAGATAGCCCAACAGTTCCGGCAAGAGTTTCGGCAGGTTCTGTTGACGCAGAGGCAACGATACCGCATGAATGGTTACTTTTCCATGTGCGACTGTCGATTCAATGCCAAAAGTCTTTAATAAGTCGCTATTCTGCTTTAAGACACTCATTTCTGACTGATTGAGAGCCAGTTTCAGCGGGATCAATAACGGCTGGGATTTAAGCCCCTGTTCTCCGGGGGTGAGTTGTGCCTGTTTCAGCCAGCGTTCAGCAACGGGCAGGGAAAGCAACCCGATTCCCAATGGGGATTCGATCAAAGCATAACAACCTGCATAGATACACAATACTTTTCCAAAGCTATGTTTCCCCTGTCCCGTTGGCACAGGCGTAGCAGAAACCGATACACTTTCCCGCGTACCCCGCTCTGGAAATAACGGGCGTTTTTCTTCCGGGGAGAATTGCATCATTTTTTGGTACAACTCCCCCTGTTTTTTCTGGTAGCTTTCCCCATGCTGTACTGGTTGCGTACCACGATCATGATGCTCATGACGGCGTGAAGAGGATTCATCCACTTGCTCAACACGCTTACGGGTAAAATGGTTTTCTCCCGCAGAAGGGCGATTCTCCGGCACCCACCTTGTAGCACTCTCCTGACAGCCGAGCGCCAATTCATCTCCCGTGCCGCGTTGTTTCAATACCGTAGCTACCCCCTGATAAATAAAATCATGTACCAGGCGAGCCTGATGGAAACGCACTTCATGTTTGGCTGGATGTACATTGACATCCACCTGACGCGGATCGATTTCGAGATACAAAACATAAGCGGGTTGTTGCTCCCCCTGAATCAAATCCTGATAAGCTTGACGAATTGCATGATTAATCAGGCGATCCCGCATCATACGCCCATTCACATAGCAGTATTGGATCTCGCTTACTGCCGTATTCACGGGATCTACAACCCAACCCTTAATAGACAAAGCATCATGCTGCCATGACAACGCCAGCGCCTGTTGCACAAAGGCAGTTCCACAAATGGCTGCCAGACGCCGTTCATGCTGAGATTCATCTTTAGCGGGACGATACTGGCGCACTAATTTCCCATTGTGATTGAGGTTAATGGCGACATCCAACCGCGCCAAAGCTATCCGACGCACGACTTCATCAATATGGCCAAATTCTGTTTTTTCTGTTCTCAGAAATTTGCGGCGGGCAGGGGTATTATAAAACAGATCCAACACTTCAACCGTTGTTCCCACGGGATGAGCAGCAGGTTTTACCGTGACATCCATATCACGGCCTTCGGCATAAGATTGCCATGCTTCTGCCTGACTTTCGGGACGGGAAGTTAATGTCAGCCTTGAAACAGAGCTGATACTCGCTAAGGCTTCCCCACGGAAACCCATGCTGACAATCGCTTCCAAATCGTCCAATGAAGCAATTTTACTGGTTGCATGGCGCGCCAGTGCCAGCATCAAATCCTGTTTGGCTATCCCACAGCCATTATCGCGGATTCGGATAAGCTTTGCGCCACCCCGTTCAATATCAATATCAATACGGGTTGCACCGGCATCAAGGCTATTTTCCACTAACTCTTTCACTACAGAAGAAGGGCGTTCAACCACTTCACCGGCAGCAATCTGGTTTGCCAATTGTGGGGGTAATATCTTGATAGCCATAATGTGACCTTACTTACAGTTCAGAGCCTTGATAGGCTATATTTGGTTACTTTGGTGCAGACTGCAATGGATTGGCCAGAAAATAGTGACGTAATCCCGCATGAATAGCCTGTGCCAGTTTTTCCTGATACTGACTGGAGCCTAATAACGTTTCTTCAGATACGTTACTGATAAAACCGGTTTCCACTAAAATGGACGGAATATCCGGCGAGCGCAAAACACCAAGGCTTGCATGTTCTGGTGTACGTTTATGCAGAGAACCAATTCTGGATAGCTGACTCAACACCTGCATGGCGACGTCATAACCAACCCGCTGTGAATGCCCAAATTGCAAATCCAGCACGGCCTTACTCAGATACGGATCTGTGCCATTGGCGAGAGCATCGCCGGCACCGCCCAGTAATTCCGATTGTTTTTCATGCTGCTCCAACCAGTTCCCCAATTCACTGTTTGCACGGCGGTTGGAGAGCACCCAGACAGAAGCACCTCTGGCACTGCGATTGGGAGCGGCATCGGCATGAATTGATACCAGTATATTGGCTTTATGTTTACGGGCGACTTCAGAGCGTCCTGCCACAGAGATAAAATAATCGCCATTTCGCGTCAACACAGGCGTGAACATGGGATCGTTACGTAAAAGGACTTCCAATTTACGAGCAACATTAATCGTGACATTTTTTTCTTTCAACCCCCGTTGCCCAATCGCCCCAGGATCTTGCCCTCCATGCCCCGCATCAATAGCAACAACAATCGGATGAGATACTCTTCCTTGTGCAGACTGCTTTTTCACACTTTGCTCACGGTGGTTCGAGGCTGGCTGAGTCTCTTTTCCCGTCAGTTGAGCATTATTTGTAAGTAATCGCTTACTTTCATTTTGTAGGGCATGATGATTCGATACAGGTGAATTTTTCGCTACTCCATGGGCTTTTAGTGTCATCACCACTTGCGATTTATTGCCGACATTTTTCACCGTAGAGGTCACTGTAGCCTTATGTACCAATTCCAACACCACCCGCTGATGATGTGAATCAGGTGGCTGGCTGGAGCGAACCCGTTTTACCAGATTCTGGCCGGATAAAAGCATTGGTAATCCAATAACTTTACCAGGTTGGCGAATGTCTACCACCAACCGTTCAGGAGAATGCAAAGAAAAGAACCGATAATCAGGATGCCCGCCAGCGAATTCCAGCGTTACTACGGCCTCAGCTGGAGCATTCTTCACATGAATATTCGACAGCGTAGCCGCCGACGCTGTCGTCATAACCAGCTGGCTTAACATGAAAAACAAAACACAGGCCATTACCCAATAGGCTCGCCATTTTTTTATCACATCCACGAAAAAGGCATTCATCATGGTCGGGTATTCCTTCATAAGGACTTCAAATTATCCAACAGACTTTCACCATATTCAGATAACGCAACAAAACGTGCCTGGCGCCCTTCACTGTCATAACTCAGGTGCAACTCAATATCTGCATCAGGCAAAACGCCAGCACCCTGTTGAGGCCACTCCACCAGACAAATAGAGTCCTGATGGAAATAATCCCGAATTCCCATAAATTCCAGCTCTTCAGGATCAGCCAGACGGTAAAGATCAAAATGGTAGACAGGCCGTGGTTGTAAGGCATAAGGCTCGACTAGCGTATAAGTCGGACTCTTCACATGCCCCTGATGGCCGAGAGCTTGCAGAAAACCACGGCTGAATGTGGTTTTTCCCGCACCAAGATCACCATATAGATAAATAACATAGCCGCGATCGCCAACTGCCGCCACTGCATTACCTAATGCAACTGTGGCATTTTCATTTGGAAGTGATAAAACGAGTTCTTTCATTGAAAAATATCTGTTTTGATTGATTGAATGAGAAACTAATCAGGTAGACATATCAGTTAAATAGCTTAACCCGTAACCATAACATAATTCAGACATTATCATTTAGTCTCTTCTGTGCTACCGTAACAACTATATACCGCATTTTTTGTATTCAATTCCCGCTGTGTTAAGCTAAACCTCCTCTTTCAGCAGTAATTTGATATTTCATGGCAACCCTCCTCGATCTGAATCTTTTGGCAACCAACATCAAACAATGGGGCCTTTCCCTTGGCTTCCAGCAAGTCGGCATTTGTGACACCGATTTATCGGCAGAAGAACCAAAGCTACAGGAATGGCTTGATAAGCAATATCATGGCGAAATGGACTGGATGGCTCGTCACGGTATGATGCGCGCCCGTCCCCACGAGCTTCTGCCAGGGACTTTGCGGGTTATCAGTGTACGCATGAATTATCTGCCTGCTAAGGCAGCATTTGCCAGTACGCTTAACAATCCACAAATGGGTTATATTAGCCGCTATTCGTTGGGCCGAGACTATCATAAACTGCTGCGTCAGCGTCTCAAAAAGCTGGGCGACAAGATCCAAGAATATTGCAGCACTCATGAATATCAGGGAACTTTGAATTTTCGACCTTTTGTCGATTCCGCTCCGATTATGGAACGTCCCCTGGCAGAAAAAGCGGGGCTTGGCTGGGTTGGTAAACACTCACTTATATTAAATCGTGAATCTGGCTCGTGGTTTTTCCTTGGTGAATTACTGATTAATCTTCCCCTGCCCATTGATATTCCACAAGAGGAACAATGCGGACGCTGCGTAGCCTGCATGACAACTTGCCCAACCGGTGCCATTGTTGAGCCTTACACCATTGATGCCCGACGCTGCATCTCTTATCTGACCATTGAATTAGAAGGTGCCATCCCAGAAGAATTTCGCCCACTGATGGGTAACCGGATTTATGGCTGCGATGATTGCCAGCTTATTTGCCCCTGGAACCGTTTTTCTCAATTAACAGATGAAGCTGACTTTAGCCCACGTGCCGCACTGCACACCCCTGACCTGCTAGAACTATTCAATTGGAGCGAGGAAAAATTTCTGCGTATCACGGAAGGCTCGGCAATTCGCCGTATTGGATATTTGCGCTGGTTACGTAACATTTCCGTCGCCCTGGGTAATGCCCCGTATCAAGACGACATCGTGTTAGCATTGGAAAAAAGGTTCGGCTTAAGTGAAGTTTTGGATGAACATATCCACTGGGCGATAAGCCAACAAATGGCCCGCCGGAATGTTAATGCCATTGAGGTTCAAACCTCACAACAAAAACGATTGATAAGAGCGATCACCAAAGGCTTACCCAGAGATGCCTAATAATTAACCACCTAAATTTTTGGTAAAAAAAGCCGTTCATTTCCTTGTGAATAAAATAAAAATACTATGCTGATCAACTAACAAACAGAGAATAGATGTTGATCATGTTTTTTTTAAATTAGGTTAATTACTTTAATTAATCAATAAGTTAAGTTTGAACTGTTGTTATGAATGATAAGTCAAAAAAAGCAAACACAAAGATGCCTCCTGTGGATAACTCTGTGTAACAAGTAGAGTATCATCAGGTGACTAAATAGGGTGATAATGTTAAAAACTGTGGATAAAAAACAAGAATTGAGTTCTAGTCACGCACACCAGAAATCAGCAGCAAAATAATAGCCCACTCATCCATTCTAGACGCTAGTGGAGAAATTTTCCTCTACCCACCCAAAAATGAGGCGGCATTATGGACCTGTTGGGGCAGGATAGCAAGCGCTTTATCAACAATTTATTTTGGGTGGAGTTTGCAATAAGTGCCAACATTCCACGCTGGCACCTTTCCCTTTCCTTACTCATTTTCCTTACTGACTACGCCTTCATGCCCCAAATTAAAGTATTCTTATCTTCTCCACCAATGCTCTGGACGCTTCCCAATCGTACTGATTGTAAAGACGTCCTAACGTCTGATAAGGGGCTCCCGCATAAAACAACTCATATTGGAGATGCCTTGAAGCAAACTCTGATCCAACCGCATCCCACACTAACTTCATCAACCTGACCCTTTCGACAGGAGTAGCAATTGACGAATATTGGGTTTTCTCAATGATGCCTAAAATTTCGCTATTTTCTAAATCTGCCTCACTTGATGGCAACATCAAAATGCCACCACCAGCTAATTTCCTTATCGTTTCTAATACCTTGGGATATATTGACTGCGAGATAACCCGATAGGTGTAAAGCAGTGTTTTATCCGGTATATAAAACCCGTTATAAACTTTGGGACAATGGAACACGCTATTGAAAAGCCCTTCGACATTCATTGCATAGCAGGCTAACTGTGCAAGTGATTCCTTCACCGCAGGGATCTGCTCAACACCGTTTGTTTCAGCCATCGCCTGAGCCAGGCCAGCCAAAAAATGCAACTTAACAGCGTAACGAGCCAAGCTTTGGGTATCCATCATCACTTCTGTTGCCGTTGAGTCTAACTGCGTGAGGCACATTTCAATGTCTTCGAAGACAAATACCCTTTCCCAAGGTACCAGCACATCATCAAAATAGATCATTGAATCATTTTCATCGAACCGAGACGATAGTGGATAATCCTTGGGATTTGCCCCTAATTCGTAAGATTTTCTTGAAATGATTTTGATGCCTTTGGTATTAAGTGGCAGAGCGAAAGAAAGTGCATATCGCTCATCAATGCCCTGTTTAAAGGGATAATGTGTACCAACCAAAACTTCATCTGCCAGAGCCGCTCCTGTTGCCAACATTTTTGCCCCTCTGACAACAATTCCCTTAGCATTCTTTTCCACTACACCAAGAGTGTGATAAATATTCTTAGTATGCTCACCAGGTGTTTTTGAACGGTCGCCTTGTGGGTTAATCAACGCATAAGTCAAATAAAGATCTTTCTCACTCGCATAGGAAAAATAATTTCGCAAAGCATCGGCCCGTTCTTGTGAATAAGATTCAAATAACTCAATATGCGTTATCATTCCGGTAAGCGCCGATGCGACATAATCAGGGCTTCTTCCAAGCCAACCCACTGTCTGTTTAGCCCATTCATATGCAGCCTGACCACGAGCAATTAATTTTTCCGGTGTAGATGGTAATTGCCAATACAGGCCAATCTGCTCGCCTGTTTCGGTCTTAAAAGTCATCTTATCGGCATGTTCAACTTTATAATCATATAAGTTTGCAACCGATCTAATGGCATTCTTAAACGCTGGATGATCCACATGATTAGTGATCTTCTCCCCATTAATAAAAATGGTTCGGCCATCACGCAAATCATCAAGATATCTTTCTCCAGTTCTTATCATCTTTTTTATACTCCTATCGCTAAATAAGTTTTCATAATACTGAGAGTATTAGATGTTGGAGTGCCTTACCCCCGCGCGGAGCGCGGGATAAGGAATACTCCTGCCATTTTGAAACGCTCTTTAGCTACGATTTTTAAAAGGTTAAGAAAAGAGTTTTTTTAATCAGCACCAGCGATGAATACACGAAGATAATTGCCCCTATTTAGAACGAGCATAACGACAATCCAGATATTAATATCGCAAAGAGCAAGAATCTATGAATGCCATGAAAACCTACTTGCCATTATTCTACAGGCGCAAGATCTCAATGGGGAACATTACCTTTCCAGTGCTAACAAAAAACTTTACTTTTCAATGCACTGAAATATTCCTGTGAATTAACCAGAAAAGCGACATCAAATTCTAACGCTACCGTGATAATGAATAATATACCAATCATATTTCAAGATGCGTCTTATATCTCCCCGCTACGCAGGGAGATATAAACAATCACATTGATTTGTAAGCTGTAGCTTGAAATTCATTGGGTATAGATGGATTAGCTTAATTAACGAAAGTTATTTTTTTAAGACATGATTATTAAATCCACTTAATAATATAAGGAAATAATTTCAGTGTCTAACCTTCATGAGATACATCACAATATTATTTGAGCTATATACCAATCTAACGTCAAGATGTGTGTGATTTTTCCCTATGCAGAATACATTGTACTTTTCATTCTTAACGCCTCATCAACGTTCAATTTCCCTGAAACGAGCGGTAAATTGTCTTAATATTTTGGGTTCATATTCAAATTCAAGCGGTTTTAACATGTCAGCTTTTTTAACAACATCAATAAGTGAATCAGCGACGTAATTCATATGATTATCAGTATAAGTTCGGCGCGGGATAGTTAATCTCATAAATTCAAATAATGAAGGTTCCTGCTGTCCTGTCATAGGATCTCTTCCCATCATTAATGAGCCTATTTCGACTGCTCTGACGCCGCTTTCTAAATACAAGGCATTACAAAGAACTTGAGCAGGGAAATTTTCCGGTTTAATATCAGGCAATATTTTACGCGCATCAACAAATACAGCATGTCCCCCAACAGGAGTTTGGATAGGAATACCTGATTGTTGTAATTTATGTCCCAAATATTCAACTTGAGCTATTCGACTGCGTAAATGATCTTCATTCAGTGCTTCCTGCAATCCAATGGCCATTGCTGCCATATCACGTCCTGCCAACCCTCCATATGTTATGAATCCTTCCATTGGGACACATCTTGTCTGAGCTTGTCTAAATAAAGATTCATTATTACGGAAGCAACATAAGCCTCCAATATTCACCATACCATCTTTCTTTGCAGACATAGTGAATATATCCGCCTCACTAAACATTTCTTTAACTATCTTGGAGATGCTTTCGTGAGAAAACTGGCTATCCCTTTGTTTAATAAAATAGGCATTTTCTGCAAATCGAGCAGCATCAATAATAACTGGAATACCAGAATCACGCGCCATTCTGGCAGCAGAGTGAATATTCCCCATAGAAATTGGTTGTCCCCCCACACTATTACATGTAATTGTAATAATGATGGCAACAATATTCTTGCAATTATGTTTGATTTCATTGGACAATTTATTTAAATCAAAATTACCTTTCCAATCATCCACAATTTCTGTTTGCAAGGAAGAAGCACAAATTAAGTTCTTAGCTTTGGCTCCGGCTATCTCTACATGGGCTTTTGTTGTATCAAAATGGTGATTAGATAAAAAGACAGGCTCAGAAGCACCTTTTTCTTTCGCTAACTCCACAAGTAATGGAAATAGTATTTGTTCCGCTCCTCGACCTTGATGCACAGGGATTGTATATTGAAAATCAAATAATTGCTCAACAGTCTGTGATAATAGATAATAACTCTTACTACCAGCATAAGCTTCATCACCTAAAAACATATTGGCCCATTGCCGATCGCTCATAGCACCTGTTCCACTATCGGTGAGTAGATCAATAAATACATCTTCTGATTTTAAAATAAAGGGATTTAATCCGGCTTCTATCAATGCACTTTTACGTTGAGCTTTGGTTGTCATTCTAATTGGTTCAACCATTTTAATACGCCAGGGTTCTGGGATAGATCTCGACATAACTTTTCACCTCAGATAATGATTACTATTAAGATGCTATTGCCACATGAATAAATACGACTTCAGGACAGAAACTTGCTCATCACTAAGATCAATTTTTTTATTTTTATTCAAAATATACGCATTAAACGTCAATTTACAACATTTTATGAAACCTGATTTCTTCCCCGCTTCGCGGGAAGAAATCACATGCACTTTGAGGTTAGATTGGTATATGTTTGATTGTGTTCAAACCACGATCACCATATTTATGAATATATTCTTTGACATACTCTATTGAATCTGAAATAAATGCTATATCAAATTATAACATCCCCCTGACAATTAATAATGGTATATACCAATCGTCTTTCAAGATGCGCCTTATATCTCCCCGCTATGCGGGGAGATATAAACAATCACATTGATTTGCAAGCTGGAATTTGAAGTTGGATTGGTATAAACAGAATATTCTATTTCGATAAAAGTCCCGATGACTTTGTCACACAGTCATGCATTTCCGGTGAGGTATTTAGTCTGTGGGCAACAAGTTGTATACCCATCTCACTTCAAGATGCATATTGTTTCTCCCCGCTTCGCGCTGAGGAATCCCCAGAAAATAGACAAGCATAGCGTTGTGTGATCTACTGATTGTTCCACCAAGTCAATAGGGTCACTGCTATGCCTGCACGTCAAGTATGCCATAACT